>CAIXGW010000032.1 GCA_903919145.1 uncultured Myxococcales bacterium | reverse complement strand
TGTCGGTGGCACTGATGTCGGTCGTGCCGCTATCTGGGCTGCCGGCGCCGGTGTCGGCTGCCAAGGCGTCGCCCCCAGCGGCATCAGATGAGGCAATTTCTTTGCCTGCGTCCTGAGTTGACGCAGGGTCCCCCTGCCCGTCGCCGGCGGCTGCGCCGTCGCTGCAGGCGTGCAGAGCCAGGGCCACCAGCGCTGAGCAGGCCAAGGCCAGGATCCGGGAGGCAACTGCTCTGCGCATCGCGTGGACTCTCAGCAAGAGGGACTGGCGCCAGCCTGCCAAGGACGCCTGCTGCAGCGTAGCCTACTTCTGCGCAATGTCCCACTTGACTCGCTTGAAGGTGGCCCGCAAAGCTTCTTGGTCGCGCCACACCGCCGCTCGGCCGTCCTCTTGCCCCTCCAAGAAGGCCACAAACTGCAGCTGCGGCTCGGCCTTGCCCGCTTCGGCAGCAAACAGGCGGGCGATTTCGTTGGCCGGCAGCGTCGGCCGCCCAGCCACCTCGACCAGGGGCAGCTGCAGGCCCGGTGCGCCGGCACGCTCGGGCTGGTAGCTCTTCCACACCAGCTCGGTGCACACCAGCGAGCGGTCGGTCAGAAAGTCAAAATCAAAGTCGTAGGGCCGGCCGTGGTAGCCAAAGGCCCGCAGCAGCGCCTGGGCCTTGACCAGAACCGGCAGCTGCGGCCTCAGCACCGCCAGATAGTCCACCTGCAGAGCGTGCGCCGGCGCCGTCAGAGACACCCCCTCGCTGATCGACTCCATGACCACAATCGGCCCGTGGCCCTGAAAGTCCTTGCCATCGACAAACTGCTGCCATGCCTTTGGAAAACGCTGGGCAACCAGGGCCGACAGGCTCGGCGGGTGCTCGGGCTGGCCCGCCAGCCACTGCTGGACCGCGGGATCGCCGTCAAAGGTGGCCGGCCATTGCTCTGGTCGGCCCAGCACCAGCTCGGCATGGGGCCAAAATCCCGGCAGGCCCAGGTTAGACAAGTACCAGTTCTGCCTGGCCAAAGCGATGTCACCGGGCTGCAGCTTGGGCAGCAGCAGCTCCAGCTGCGCGGCGGTGATAAGCGGCTGGCCAATGCGGTGCACCCGGGTGTCGCCCATCCACTCTGCAATGGCGGTCTGGGGCGGCAGCACGGCGCGTCGCGTCCAGTCTCTCAGCAGATCTGCAGTGTTGCGCCAGAACAGCTTGGCCAGATCGCGGGTCAGCACCCGCCGGGCCGCTTGGGACCACTGCGGCCACACCTTCAGAGCGCTTTGGCCTTCTGGCCAGGACAGCACCCCGTGGCGCTGCAGATTGGAGCGCACCAGCGGCAGGTAGGCATCGCCCGTCAGCACCTGGGTGGCCGTGCCCAGGTGAATGACCACCAGCTTCCACGCTGCATAGGCCCGCGCCGGCACGCCAAAACTGCCGTCGGCTTCGTCGAGCAGCGCTTCGGCCGCGGCAGATCCCACCGCCAGCTCGGCAAACTGGCCGCCGACCCCCAGCTGGGCCAGCAAGGCGTGGTGGGTCACCACATACCCCCAAGCGTGCTGCAGCGACTGCGGGTCTTTGGTGCCAAACAGCCACCAGCGCTGACGGACGGTCTCTACGGCGCTCAGGTAGGAGTAGATCGCCCCCCATGCCGAGCGCAGCCGGTCCTTCTGCTCTGGCAACAGGCTGCTCTGTCTGCCAAAAAGCGCGGAATCCGCCCGCAGCAGGGCCACAAGGCGCCCCACCTGGTCGGCATAGCGGCGCACCAGCTGCAGATCGGCGCGCGCTTGAGCGACCAGCTGCGCGGGAGGCAACTCGAACACGTCCAGACCGGCGGTGGGCTGGGTCACGGACTGCGGCAGCGCCACGGCGGGCGGCGACGGCTCGGCGGCGTGGGCCGCGGCGCTGAGGCCCAGCAGCGCCATCCCCACCAGCAAGGCCGCAAAGAAAGAGAGGTGTCGCATGGGTTTTCTCGATCGCTGCTGCACAGCGGACGTTGGCTGCCGAGTCTAGCGCGCTGGGCAGGCCTGGACCAGGGGCGGCCCAGCTGCGCCAGGGCCCTGACCCACGCTGGTGGGGTTGCCAGGGCTCTGGCTGCGGCGGTTTGCACTTCTTCGCAGCTGCCCAACAGACACCTGACACGCCGCGACGTTTCATGGGGGTGCGGGTGGCGGCGGACCGAGCTCGCTGCAACGGACCCTCACCCCGGGATGGGTTGTCCCGGGCAGGCCAGGCAAGACAGTCAGGAACCGACCCTTGAATGCCGCGACAGCGGCGGAGGCAGCGATGTTCAAATTTCTCAAGCGGCGCAAATTGGCATGGATGATGGCGGTGTTGGCTCTTGGCAGCTCCGCGGCGTGGGCGGCCGGGCGCGGCGGCGGGCCCGGCTGCGGCGGCTGCGGCCATCGCGGCGGCCCGGGTGGCCCAGGCGGGCACGGCGAGTTCATGAAAGCGCGCATGGATGCGCACTTGGCCGACCTGCTGGACCTGACCAAGGCCACGCCAGAGCAG
>CAIXGW010000031.1 GCA_903919145.1 uncultured Myxococcales bacterium | reverse complement strand
GAACCTGATACCAAACGCAAAAAGGGGCCGAGCCCTTCGGCTCGACCCCTCACAACTGCTGAAAACCTTGCGGCTTTCTCTGGCTCCGATGCACGGACTTGAACCGCGGACCCGGTGATTAACAGTCACCTGCTCTACCAACTGAGCTACATCGGAATCGGCCGCTTTCGCAGCCGCGGTGCCCGCGCGGGGCAGCGACGGGTGAAAGAATACGGAAGCTGCGGCCTCCTGTCAATCGGCTCGGCCGCCTCATCTCCGCCCTTTCGCGGTCAGTGCGTGGCCTCTTTGCCCTTGCCGCGGCGCCCCAGCCCTGGTTAGATGCGCGTATGAGCACCCCCACCAGCCGCAGCCCCGATGCCAAGTCCGCCGCTCCCGCCGGCAGCAGCCCGCAAATTATCACGGATGGTCCGCAGTTACATGCGCACCTGGCCCGCGGGCAGCTGCATGGCGCGTACCTGGTCGTCTCTGCCTACCAGGGCGATCGCGGCAAGAACGATGAGAAGCTGGGCGCCGACCCGCAGTCGCTCAATCTGGCGGCAAAGTGCATTGAAGACGCGGCTTTGTCTCGCGGCGATCGCACCTTGGACTACCAGAAGTACGACTACGCCGACGGCGACTACATGGGCCTCAGCAGCGCCGCCGTGGGTAGCAAGCACCAGCTGATTGCCAACGAAGTGCGCGAGACCTCTCTGTTTGGCGGCCGGCGGGTGGTCACGGTGATCCACTGCGACGACATTGCCTTTGGCGCCGCCAAGGCCAAGGGCAAGAAGGCCAAAGAAGACGACGGGGTAGACCCGCTGGAGGCCCTGCTGCTGACCATGCCAGCCGGGCAGGGCGATCCGCCGGCGGTGCTGATCTTTGTGGCCGAGCACGTGCCGCGCAATGGTCGGTTTTTCAAGCTGGTTTGCCAGGTCGGCGCGGTGGTCGAAGTGGCGGCGATGACCACGCTGACCCTGCAGAACTACCTGGAGGCCCAGGGGGCGGCGACCCGCACCCGCATCGAGCGCGGCGTGTCGCAGAAGATCTGGGATCGCCTGGGCGGCAGCGATCCGGCGCGGCTGCGGCAGACAGCCGATCGCCTGCTGCTGGATGCGGGGCCAGACGGGACGGTGACCCTGCAGTCCGTTGATCTGACAGTGCCTTTGGACCGCGACGCCGGGGCGTGGGTGCTGACCGACGCCATTGCTTCAGACGATCTGCAGCGCTGCGTCACCGTGCTGCACCTGCTGCTGGGCCATGTAGAGCCGAGCGAGCGTGACGGCGAAGTGCTTAGGATTTTGGGGTTTCTCTCCAGCCACTACCAGCTGATGCTGCAGATTCAGGCACACTGGGCGCTGGGGCGCAGCGATGACGAGACCTGCGCCCAACTGGGCCTGCACCCGTTTCGCTTCAAGAGCATCGCCGGCCAGCTGCGGGCGTCGCGGCCGGGCCGGCTGGAGCAGGCCTTTGCTACGCTAGAGACGCTGGATCTCATGCTCAAGTCCACCGGCATGGGCGATCGCAAGCAAGCCACCACGCGCTGGCTGGAGCAGGCGCTGATGTGCCTGACCCGTGGAACGCCGCTGCGGCTGCCCAGCTCGCGGTCGATCATCGACGCCCTTTGACCCACAGGACCTTCTTTGATGAATGACAAGTTGATAAATGACAAGGAAGCGGTCGCCGCAGTGGTGCCGCCGCCCCTGACCATCGAGCGCATGGCCCTGGGGCCCATGCAGAATTTTGTGTACCTGCTGGTGCCGACCCAGCGCGGCCGGCTGGCGGTCGTCGACCCGGCGTGGCAGCCAGAGCAAATCCTCGCCCGCGCCGACGAGCTGCAGCGGCCGATCACCGACATCGTGCTCACCCACCACCATCCCGATCACCGCAACGGCGTCGAAGCGCTGCTGGACCGCTACCCCGCGCGAATCCACGTGATGCGCGCCGAGCAGCCCTGGCTCAAGGGCCACGGTTGGCTGAGCGATTGCGTGCTGCACAGCCCCGGAGAGACGCTGGACCTCGGCGGCGGAGCCCATGTCCAGCTGCTGCATACGCCTGGGCACACGCCGGGTTCGCAGTGCCTGCTGTGCCGCAGCCCAGCGGGAGACAAGCTGCTGACCGGAGACACGCTGTTCATTGACGGCTGTGGCCGCTGCGACCTGCCCGGCGGCGACCCCAGGGCCCTGTTTGACAGCCTGCACGGCACCCTGGCCAAGCTAGACGGCGCGACCAAGGTGCTGCCCGGCCACGACTATGCGCCAACCGCTGAAGCCTCTCTGCACGACCAATTGGCCAGCAATCCCTACTTGCAGCTCAAGACGGTCGATGACTTTGTGGCCTACCGGATGAGGCCGCGTACCTAGCAATTGCGCCAACCCCTGGCTCACGAAGAGCGCAGCGACCGTGCCACAATGCCCATACCGCCGCCCACCATGCCCAGCATCATCAGCAGCGCCGGCAGGCTGGTCGGCTGAAAATGCACGTTCAGGCTGGTCACGATCTCGGCGGCCAACAGCAGCAGACTGCCAATCGTCATGCCCCAGCCCAGCTTGCTGCGGCCGTCAAAGAACAGCAGCGCCATGCCCGCCACAAACGGCCCAATGGTCACACCCAGGCTGGGGCCCGCGCCGTAGTGCGAGCCAAAGTAGCCGTGCCACAGGCCGCCGCTGCTGACGACCACCCGCGAGAACAGCAGGTACAGCCCCAGGCCTGACAAGCCGCTGCCGACAAAGAAATGCGCGATTCCGCCTGGGGTTCCGCCTGCGCCTTGAAGGTGGCTCATCGTTCAGCCCTGGCTGCGCCGGCGGCGCCAACCCACCAAGCCCAGCGCGCCCGCCAGCATCAGCCAAGCGCCCGTCGGGGCTGCGTTGCCGCTGGTGCAGCCGCTGTCGGCACTGGAGGCGACCGGGGCGGCAGGCGTGGGCGTCGGGGTCGCGGTGCCCGGCTTAGAAGTGTGGGGATTCCAAGTCACTTTGGCCAGGGTGGCAATGAACTCTGGCTTGAGGCTTGGCGTGCCCAGCTGGGCGGCGTTGAGCTGGGCGTCGACCCGGTCGGCGTCGGACTGGTCGATTTCCAGGGCAGCGCCTTTCTCATCAAGGACTTGCACGCGCTTGAGCGCAAAGCCGCCGCCTTCCACCGCCGGCCCGGTGCCTTTGCCAAAGCTGGCAGGGCCCGACCAGTTGCCGCAGCTGCCATTGAGGTCGGTGGGCATCGGCACGGTCAGCTCAAAGCCGTCGGCAAACTTGAGCTTGGCCTGGTTGGGCGTCTTGGAGCCCGCCGGGCACAGGGGCGTCGCCTCAGCGGTGTGCTGGTTAGAGACCTCTGGCAGGTCGCCGTTGTAGCCAAAGATCGGGTCCTTGGTCATCTCTTCGGCCGACAGCGTGGTGTACAGCCGCGTCAGGTAGGGCTGATCCTTGTACTGCTTGTCGATGGTCTTGAGCGGCTGGATCACCAGCTCGTTGAGGTCTTTGGCAAAGGCAGCGCCGTCGAAACCGGCCTTGATCGCCGCGTCCAGGTACTCTTTGCACTTGCCCTCGCCCGGCATGCCCGATCCGGAATTCTGGATGCAATTGAAGTACTCTTGATCCGAAACGTCTTTGTAAGCATCAGGCTTCTTGACGTACTTCTTGATCAGGTTCTGGATCTGGGTGGTGCGGGGCAGGTTCTTGCTGATCATCATCTGCAGGAACTGCCCGGGATCGGTGATCTTTTCAAAGTCCTTGGCGTCCCACTCCGCGCTGGCAAACTGAATCGGCAGGTCCTTGGTCTTCTTGGCGATCTCCGTCAAAAAGGCGTGCCCCGAGCCCAGGTCCACCGCCTTGGACACCACCGTCTTGTAGTTGCTGCCCGGCTTGAGCCAGTCAATGGCGGCGTCGTTCAGCTCTACATGCAGAAAGTTCTTGGGAATCGCCCGGGCCTTGCCCACCACCCACGCCACAATCGGCATGTCTGGAGCTGTGGCCAGCGCCGTCAGGCGGATCGGCAGGCACGGGCCGACCTCGTCCAGGGTCACGGCGATGGGGGTCAGATCGCCGGCACTCTTGTCTTTTTGCAGCTTCAGGGCCAAGAACACGTAGTTGTCCTTGACGTACTGCTGGATAAGCGGCTGTGTAGACTTGGGTTGCACAAACTTGTTGGCGTTGAGCCAGTCGATGATCTCGGCGCTGCTGGTGCCCTTGATGACCACCGCCTCATAGGGCCCCACATTCTGCTGCAGCAGCACCTGCACGCCACCCGAGCCGCCGCCGGCAGTGGGCGGACCGCCACCTGCTTGGGCGTCCTCCAGGTAGCACATCGGCGACTGGCAATCGCCATTGGCCTTCCAATTCAACTGAAAGCGCGGCGCCGTGGTTTGCTCCAGCAGCTGGAACACCGAGTCCGAGCTCGGCTTGAGCCCGCCGCCCTCAGGTGCCTTGGTCAGCGGCAGGATCCAGCTGAAGTTCTGATCGTCGCCGGTGTAGCTGATCTGGATATGCACCGTGATCTTGCCGCCTTCCTGGATGTACAGGATGCGTTCCGCGCTCTGGTCCACCGGCTGGGTAAAGCAGAAGAAGCCGCCGCAGGCGTAGGCCGGCAGCGCCAGCGATGAACCGGCTGCAATGGCAATGGCCAGGGCCAAAGAACGCAAGGTGTTGCGCATCGGGGTGTCCTCCAACTATCAGAAATCTAGTGCTTGTGCAGGTGTTTTGCTTGAGGCGGCAGCGGCTCAACCGATCGACGGCGAGCTGACAGCCCGGCGGCGGCGCAGCCACCAGGCTCCCAGGGCCAAGCTCAGCAGGGCCAGCCCGCCTACTTCGCCACCGCGGCCGGAGCTGCAGCCGTCATCGTGGTCCGTGTGGTCCGCTGGCGCTGGCGTGCCGGGGGTCGAAGAGTGGGGGTTCCAGGTCACCTTGGCCAGCGACGCAATGAATTCAGGCTTGAGGCTGGGGGTGCCCAGCTGCGCGGTGTTGAGCTGCGCATCGACCTTGTCGGCGTCTTTCTGGTCGATCTCCAGCGGCGGGCCCTTCTCGTCCAGCACCTGCACGCGCTTGAGCGGCTGACCGCCAGCGGCGACCACTGCGCCGGTGCCCTTGCCAAAGCCCACCGGGCTGCCGGGGAAGTTGCCGCAGCTGCCCTGGGTCTCCTTGGGGATGTCCAGCGTCATCTCAAAGCCGTCGGCAAACTTCAGCTTGGCCTTGGTGGCGATCTTCGAGCCGGCCTCGCACACCGGGGTGGCGTCGGCGCTGTGCTGGTTGGACACGTCGGGCAGCTCGGCGTTGTAGCCAAAGATCGGGTCCTTGCTCATCTCTTCGGCCGACAGCGTGGTGTACAGGCGGGTGAGGTAGGGCTGGGCCTTGTACTGGCTGTCCAGGGTCTGCAGCGGCTTGATCACCAGGTCGTTGAGGTCCTTGGCAAAGGCAGCGCCGTCAAACCCGGCCTTCACCGCGGCATCCAGGTACTCTTTGCACTTGCCTTCAGAGGGCATCGAGCCGGAATTCTGGATGCAATTGAAGTACTCTTGGTCCGAAACGTCTTTGTAGGCATCCGGCTTCTTGACGTACTTCTTGATCAGCCCCTGGATCTGGGTGGTGCGCGGCAGGCCCTTCTCCAGCATCAGCGCCAGGAACTTGCCGGGATCGGTGACCTTCTCAAAGTCCTTGGCGTCCCAGCCGGGATTGGCAAACTGAATCGGCAGGTCCTTGGTCTTCTTGGCCAGCTCGGTCAGAAAGGCGTGGCCGGAGCCCAGGTCCACAGCCTTGGACACCACCGTCTTGTAGTTGCCGCCGGCGGTCATCCAGTCCACTGCGGCGTCGTTGATCTCGACGTGCAGAAAGTTCTTGGGGATGGCCCGGGCCTTGCCCACCACCCACGTCACAATCGGCATGTCCGGCGCGGTGGCCAGCGCGGTCAGGCGGATCGGCAGGCAGGGGCCCACTTCGTCCAACGTCACCGCAATCGGCACCAGATCGCCGGCGCTCTTGTCCTTTTGCAGCTTGAGCGCCAAGAACACATAGTTCTCTTTGACGTACTGCTCAATCAGCGGCTTGGTCGCCTGCGGCTGCACAAACTTGTTGGCGTTGAGCCAGTCCACAAGCTCGGTGCTGCTGGTGCCCTTGACGACCACGGCCTCGTACGGACCCACGTTCTGCTGCAGCAGGACCTGCACGCCGCCCTTGGTGCCGTTGGTGCCGTCGCCGCCCCCAGCGGAGGCGTACATGCACTGCTGCGGCCCAGAGCAGTCGGCGGTGTTCTTCCAATTGAGCTGGAATTGCGGAGAGGTCGCCTGCTCCAGCAGCTGGAACACCGAGTCCGAGCTGGGCTTGAGCCCGCCGCCCTCTGGCGCTTTCTGCAGCGGCAGGATCCAGCTGAAGTTCTGATCCTCGCCGGTGTAGCTGATCTGGATATGCACCGTGATCTTGCCGCCTTCTTGGACGTACAGGATCCTCTCGGCGCTCTGGTCTACTGGCTGGGTAAAGCAGAAGAAGCCGCCGCAGGCATAGGCGGGCAGCGCTGCCAGCGAGGTCAGAGCCAAGGCGGTGGCGGCAAGGCGCCCGGCCAAGCGCGAGGAAGGGCGGCGCACCAGGGCTGACCAGGGGCTAGGCGACATGGGAAACTCCGCGATAGGGTTGGTGATGCTGAGATCTTGGGTCTGGTGAACTGCGCAGACAACCTTTCATGCTAGCGGGCGTGCGCCGGCAATTCCACCGCGCCGGCCGACAACTGGCAACTTGTTGCAAAGTCGTGACAAATGGGCGGGCCATCCGGAGCGCGCCTTGGGCGGTCCAGGCCTTAGCGAGAGCTGCCGGCCTGGCGCTCGCGGCGGTAGCGGGCAGCCCGCAGCCGCTGCTCGGCCAGGCGCTTGGCCGCCTCTTGCAGCAGGGTCTGGGCGCGCTCGGCCTCTGAGCCGTCGATGTCGCGGGCAATGGCCTTGGCCGCCTGCTCCACGGCACCTGCCCAATCGCCTTGGCGAATCCGGCAGTCCGCCAGGTTGAGGTAGCCGCGGTAGTGCTCTGGGTTGGCCTCGGTCGCCTTGGTGTAGGCGGCTTGGGCTTGATCGAACTCGTTTTGCGACCAGAACAGATCGCCCAGCGAATTCCAGGTGCCAGCTGCGTACCACGGGTTGATGCGCAGGGCTTCGGTCAGCAGCATGTGCGCCAGCTCTGGGTTGCGCTCGCGGCGCAGGGCCACGTCTCCCGCTTCGCCCAGCAGCTGCCAGTTGTCGCGCTCTAGCTGCAAGGCTTGTCTGAACAGATCCATGGCCTTGCCGCCGGGCTGGCCGAGCTGCTGGCGGGCTTCTTCGACCAATTGCTCCAGCGTGGCAAAACCGCGCGGATCAAAGTGCAGCGCAAACGCCCGGCGGGTCTCTGGCAATTCTGCCTTGGAAACCAGGCGGTTCTTGATCGACGCCTCGCCTTCGCCCTCTGGGGCAGAGACGCGGGCGCGCGGCCGGCCGTCGGGGCCAAGGCTCTCTAGCCAGGCGTCCAGGGCAAAGTGGTTGATGCCGGCCGCGGTGGTGGCGCCGTAGTGCTGGTAGAGGTGGTTGGCGTTGGCGCGCTTGGCCGTGGCCGGGCCGTAGTCGCGGTAGTACAAGAAGCCTTCAGGCCTTAGGATCTCTAGCGTGCGCCCCAGGCTGTGTTGGGCACCGGCTGAGTGCAGCACCCACAGGTCATCGCGGGGATCGGCGGCCTCAGGCGCCGCGGGATCCGGCGCTGGCAGAGCGGCGGCGATCTGATCGGCGATCCGCCGCAGCTCAGGTCCCTCTGGCAGGTCGTCGGGCTCAAAGCCGGCCAGCGCCAGCTCCAGGTCCACCAGCGGGTACAGGGGGGTCAGGTGCTGCAGGACCTGGCGGTCCTCGCTGGCCGCCGCGGCCTGCACCTGGGTCACCGACATCGGCGAAAACAGCGGCAGATCCTCAGGCTTGCGCAGCATGGTCCGCGCCATGACGGCGCCCCACACCTCGCGCTCGCCGCGCTCATCGCGCTGCAGCTGGCGGCGGAACAGGTTGGCGGGCAGCACGCACAGCAGGTAGGTGTGGACCACCATCCGCAAGCGCCCCGTCAGGTCGATGGTTTCCTTGTTGTCGAGCCTGACCAGCCGCGCCGGGTCCAGGGCATCGACGAGGCCCAGCACCACTTTGTCGGCGTGGCGCTCAAAAACGCCGTGGTCGCGGGCATCCAGCACCATCCGCGGCGTGCCATCGGTGGCAAACCAGCGCAGGCGGTCGTAGTAGTCGCGGCCGTGGGCGCGGCACAGTGCTTGAAAGCGGTCCAGCAGCTGCAGGCTGAAAAGGCCAAGCCCTACAGCCATCTCCAGGCCCCAGATCTCGCGCTCCAGCTTGCCCTGCGCGTCGACTTCCAGGCAGTGGGCAAACAACACCTCGGCGGCCCGGTAGGCCGGCAGGCCGCCCTGGTTGATCAGGTTGGGCACTTCTTGGGTGGTAAAGGCTTGGCTGCCGCGCTGCTGAAACGCCATCTGGCCCAGGGTCCAGTCAAGGCAGCGGGTCAGCGGCGTCCATTCTTGAAGTAGAACAGCCTCTTGCGCAGAAGCGGGCGGGGCAGGGCTTGTCGCCTCTGCAACGGCGGCGGGCGCTGCTTGGGCGTTGGTGTCGGCTTCGGCCACGGGGTCCCCCTGCGCACATTGGTTGGCAGGTCGATGGTGGCGCGCCGGACCGGAGCCGTCAACAGCGCCGCGGCGGGCTACTAGGCTTTGGGCTGTTTGTCGCTGGGCCCACCTTCACCGCGCTGGGCTAGATAGTTGCGGCGCAGCGTGGCGTTGTCTTCGGTGCCGTCGTGCAGCCAGCCCTCGCGCTCGACCCACACCCACAGCACCCGCGAGTACGGAAACACCAGGGCAGGCCCCACCAGCACCACCGCCGCGGAACAGGCCGCCACAATCGCCCACGGCGACCAGCCCAGCCACCACAGCAGCGCCGCCACGGCGACCGACACTCCCAGAGACAGCGTGTAGCTGGAGTACATCGCACCGACAAAGTAGCCGTTGCCCTTGTCAAACTGGTAGTTGCAGTGGGGGCAGAGCTCGTTCATCTTCAGCGGGTGCGCAAACATCGCGCCCTGCCAGCACGCCGGGCAGCGCAGGCGCAGCAGTCCTTTGGCCTTGCCCATCGCGGTCATCTGCACATCAAGCGCCACAGCCTGCCTCTGCGCCGCTATTGCGGGCGGACCCGCACTTTGCGGCATCCCAGTAGGCCGTGCAAGCGCTTTTGCCGCCCTCATCTAACAAATACAAGCAATCTCATCAAAATACCAAAGCCCTGGGCAAGCCCGGAGCCACCCCAGCCGCCGGCTCTTGACCGGCTGACGGGGCGCAGCCACCATCGGCGGGCGCGGCCGCCGCGCTGTTCCTGGAGGGTCCGCGTGAACCTGGCCGAGACCGCCTGGCAGCACCTGCAGACGGCGCCGCACCTTGGCTGGGCCGAAGAGCCTAGCCCGGTCACGCTGTTGCCGCAGCTGGCCCAGCGCTGGGGGCTGCCGTGGTTGGGCGTCAAGAGAGACGACCAGCTGCCGGCTCTCTACGGCGGCAGCAAGGTCAGAAAGCTGGACTATTTGCTGGCTTGTGAGCCGTGGCAGTCGGCCAGGCGCTGGAGCAGCGTGGGCGCCATTGGCTCTGGGCACCTGGTGGCGCTGACGGCCGCGGCGGCGCAGCTGGACCGCGAGCTGCACGCCGAGGTCTTCTGGGAGCCGCTGTCGCACGGCGTGCTAGACAACTTGGCGTACACGGCCAGCACCGCACAGAGTCTGCAGTTTCACCGCGGGCGCGCGGGCGTAGCGCTGCGGGCGGCGCCGGTGCTGGTGGCCGGGCGCTGGCGCGGCGGGGCGGTGATTGCGCCCGGAGCTACGGTGCCGGTGGCGGCGCTGGGGCTGGTCAGGGCAGGGCTCGAGCTGGGTCGGCAGGTTCACGCCGGCATCTTGCCAGAACCTCAGCGGATTTACCTGTCCCTGGGCAGTGGCGGCACGGCGGCGGGGCTGCTGGTGGGGCTGGCGCTGGCCGGTCTGGCCACCCACGTCTACGCGGTGCTGGCGGTCGAGCCGGTGTTTGCGCCGCGGCTGCGGCTGGCCAGCCTGGTGCGGTCGATCGAAAAACGCCTTGCCGCCGATGGCCTGGTCGTGCCGCCAGTCGATCTGCGGCGGCTGCACCTGGACGCCTCGCAGGTCGGGCCGGGCTACGGGGTGGCGACTCCGGCCAGTCGGGCCATGCGCCAACAGCTGCTGGCGCTGGGGGTAGCGGCAGAGGACGTCTACACCGGCAAGGCCTGGGCGGCGCTGGCCGTTGATGCGCAGATCGCGGTCGACAAAGGCCCGTGGCTGCTGTGGAATACCGTGCGGTCGGCGCAGCCTCTGCCGGCGCGACCCGACTGGGCGACGCGGCTGCCGCTGTGGCTGCGACAGCGGCTGGACCTGCTGGACGGCGCGGCGCAGCAGCAGTGGCGGCGCCGGCGGCTGCTGCAGGTCGGCGCGGCGGTCGGTCTGACATCATTATTGATGGCAAGGACTTACCAAAGCTACGGGCACCTGCAGTGGCAGGGGCGGGCCCTGGATGCGGCGCAGGCGCAGGTGCTGATGGCCGCGGCCGAAGCCATCCTGCTGCCAGCCCCGCCGCCGGCCCAGGGAGAGTGGCCGTGGCTGCCGGTGGCCCAGGCGGTCGATGCCTATGTGGCGGGGCTGCCGGCCGGGCTGCAGGGCGAGATTGCGCTGATGCTGGCCGTGCTGGACCACGGTGCTCCGGCGTGGGGGCGCCTGCAGGGCCTGGATCCTGCCCAGCGCCTCAGCTTTTTGCGCAGTCTGGCCGAGATGCCGGCTCCGTTGGGCGACGCGTGGAATGGCATCCGTGACCTGGTGGCCCTGGGCTACTATCAGCTGCCGCAGAGCTGGCCGGACCTGGGCTACCCAGGCCCCATGGTGCCCGATCAGCCGCGGCCGCGGCGCGAGGCTTACCTCAAGCTGGTGGCGCCTCCGGGGCTGCCGATGCGCCATGAGCCAGGGTAGGGGCCTGGCCGGCCCGGCGTTGGTCGCGCCCCTGCTGGCAAAAAGTCCACAAACTGGCGGTGTTGGGTCCGCTGCGGGCTAGACTTTTCCCTCTTTCTGTCTCAACCTCATCCCCAGGAGCCCCGTGATCTACGACGCCCGCATCCTGCCCGCTGGAGCCGTGCTGCGCGCCCAGGTCTGCGTTATTGGCAGCGGCGCGGGGGGCAGCGCGGCAGCGCTGGTCATGGCCGAGGCAGGCCTGGACGTGCTGGTCCTGGAGGCCGGCGACTTCTACAGCCCCGACGACATGACCCAGCGCGAACAGCAGATGCTGCCGCGGTTGTACTGGGACAGTGCCGGCCGCACTACCATTGACCGCCAGGTGCGCATCCACCAGGGCAAGGGCGTGGGCGGATCGACGCTGCACAACCTTAACCTCTGCAAACGGATTCCCACGCCGCTGCTGGAGCAGTGGGCCCGCGAGCGCCACCTCAGCCACCTGCCCCTGGCCACCTGGGCGGCCCTCTACCAAGAGACGGAAGCGCTGCTGCAGGTCTCCGCCGTGGCCGGCGAACACTGGAATCGCCACAACCGCCTGCTGCAGCAGGGCACCGAAGCGCTGCACTGGCGCGGCGGCGGGCTGAAGCACAACCGCTCTGGCTGCGTAGGGTCGGGGTTTTGCGAGATCGGCTGCGCCTTTGACGCCAAGAACAACGCCGCCAAGGTGATGCTGCCGCGCATCATCGCCGCCAAGGGCAGGGTGCTGACCTGCGCCCAAGCGGTGCGGATCCGCCACGACGGCAGCGCAGTCAGCGGCCTGGACCTGCGGGCGGTCGATCCCATCAGCGGCGAGCCGGGGGCGCGGCTGCGGGTAGAGGCGCCGTGCATCGTGGTGGCGGCTTCGGCCACGGCGACCCCGGCGCTGCTGCTGCGCTCAGAAGTGCCCGATCTCTCGCAGAAGACCGGGCGCACGCTGCGGATTCATCCGGCGGTGGTGGCCGCTGGCGAGTTTGCCGAGCCGGTCGATGCCTGGAAGGGCATCCCCCAGACCTACGAATGCACAGAATTTCTGCGTTTTGGCGACGACCGCGGCCGCCCTGGCGATCCCGATCGGCTGTGGATCGTCAGCGCGTTTGGCCATCCAATGGGGGTAGCGACCATGCTGCCGGGCAGTGGCGCCATCCACCGTGCGGGCATGACGCGCTACAACCACCTGGCCGTGCTGACGGCCATGCTGCACGACGAGACCGAGGGCCGCGTCGAGCCCGCCGGCGATCTGGGGCTGCGCATCGACTACCGGCCCAACGCCGCCGACCAGGCGCAGCTGCGGGCGGGCAGCCGGCGAATTGCCCAGCTGCTGCTGGCGGCTGGGGCGCAGCGCGTGTGGATCCCCCAGCGCGAACCCGTGCAAATTCAAACGGCGGCACAGCTGGATGCCGCTGAGCAGATCGATCTGGGCCAGGCGGGTCTGACGGCGGTGCACCCCATGGCCAGCTGCCCGATGAGCGACGACCCGCGGGCGGGGCCCTGTGACAGCCGCGGCAAGCACCACGGCCTGCACGGGCTGTGGGTCTCTGATGGCTCGCTGTTTCCGACTTCGATCGGCGGGCCGCCGCAGCTGTCGATCTACAGCCTAGGCCTGCACGTGGGGCGCCAGGTGGTGGCTGCGCGCTGAGGCCTCTGGCTCGGCATCGCCCAGGGCTTCCTCAAGCAGGGCGCGGATTTGCGTCATCTGCTCTCTGGCCAGCCGCTGGCCGATCTGGGCCGACCACCACATCAGCGCGGCGATCGCCACCGCCACCGGGATCACCGCCAGGGCCACGGGCGAGGTGCCGACCACCGTTTGCGAATAGCCAAACACCAGCGCAAAGAACGTCACCACGGCCAAAGACAGGTATCCAAAGGCAAATCCGGTCCAGACGCTGGGGTGGGGGCTGAAGCGGCCGTGCACGCGCGTCTGGTGCTCCTCTACCTGCAGGTCCAGATGCAGCCAGGGCGACCAGAAGTGGCGGTGATCCGCCCGGAAGGTGATGAGCACATGGGTCTCTGTCCGGTCAGAGGCCGCTGCGGCGCCGGGGGTTCGCGCCCAGGTCACTTCCAGGCGTGGATCAACAAGGCGTTGCTGCAAGCGAATTTGCACGGACTCCGCCGCGGCAGGCACGCGCAGAGCAAAAGTCGGGCGGTGGTGCAGGGACGGCGGCAAGGACATGCTCAGAGCTCCTAGGAAGGCGCACCGGGGGCCAATGGCAGCGGCATGGGGTGGACCAGCGGATGGTCGCAGCGGCGCCAGAGAGCGTCAAGCGGTTTTTGCGCTTCTGGATCAGGTGCTTTTCAGTGGATAGCGTTATCGTCTGTGTGGGGTCGGCAGGGCGCAAGGTCAGTGTGTCACGGCCTTGTCGGCAAACGCGTGAATTTGCCCTGGCTCGCGGCTGCGCCCCTTTCACCGCCCGCGGGGTGCTGATATACAACTGCCGCGGGCGTCGTCTTGGCCTTTGCCGGCCAGCGGCCGCAGATCACCGGAGATCTGTTCACCCCCCTTCTACTTGCTCATCTCATATCGCAGCGCGTTCTGCAGGATGCAGGCCAAGCTGAAAATCAAAGTGACCTTCAGCGGTTGAACAACGGAGAGGCGCACCATGGGCACCACGGCAACGATTCAGATTGGAGACAAGACCATCGACTGTCCTGTCATCGTCGGCACTGAGAACGAAGTCGGCATTGACATCCAGGTGTTGCGAGACAAGACCGGTGCCGTCACCTTCGATCCGGGCTACGGCAACACCGGCGCCTGCGAGAGCGCGGTGACCTTCTTGGATGGCGAGCAGGGCATTCTGCGCTACCGTGGCTATCCGATTGAGCAATTGGCTGGTCCCGCGTCCTTCCTAGAGGTGTCCTGGCTTCTGCTCAAGGGCGAGCTGCCCAACGCGGCCGAGCTGGCGGCGTTTGATGCCGCGGAAAAGGCGCACCGCGAGCTGCCCGACTACGCCGTGGCGGTGATCAAAGCGCTGCCCAAGAATGTTCACCCGATGGCTGCCCTGGCCTCAGTGCTGGTGGCGCTGACTACGTCAGAGGACTCGCCCAAGGCGGTCGAGGCCGGCCTGGCCAAGAACGAGCTGACCCTGCTGGCCCAGCTGCCGACCCTGGCCGCTTACATTTACCGCCACAGCCAAGGCCTTGACTTTGTGGGCCCAGATGCCGGTCTGAGCTACGCGGCCAACTACCTGAACATGATGTTCAAGGGCACCAAGCTGGCCACGACAGACGAGGCGATCGCCAAAGCCCTGGACCTGCTGTTCATCCTCCACGCCGACCACGAGCAGAACTGCTCGACCTCGACGGTGCGGCTGGTAGGCTCGGCGCAGGCGGGGCTGTCGGCTTCGCTGGCGGCGGGCGTCACCGCGCTGTGGGGTCCGCTGCACGGCGGCGCCAACCAGGCTGTGATCGAGATGCTGGACGAAGTGGTCGCCCACCAGAACGGCGACGTGGGCTGGGCTGTGGCCCAAGCCAAAGACAAGAACAGCAACTTCCGCCTGATGGGCTTTGGCCACCGCGTCTACAAGAACTTTGACCCGCGCGCCAAGCTAATCAAGGTGCAAGCCGACCTGGTGCTTGGCAAGCTGGGCAAAGACGACAAGCAGCTGGCCCTGGCCAAAGGCCTGGAGCAGGCGGCCCTGCAAGACGAATACTTCATCCAGCGCAAGCTCTACCCCAACGTCGACTTCTACTCGGGCATCATCTACCGCGCGCTCGGCTTCCCGCCGGAAATGTTCACGGTGCTGTTTGCCATCGGCCGCCTGCCGGGCTGGATGTCGCACTGGAACGAGCACAACGCCGGCAAGGCGCGCATTGGTCGGCCGCGCCAGATCTACACCGGGAAGAATGCTCGCGATTTTGTAGCCGTAGACAAGCGCTAGCCGCAGCCATGCAGTTGACCTGGGGATGGCTGGCAGCGTAACCTCGCGGCCTCCCCGGGTGAACTCTGCGCTTTCCCCCAAGCGGCAGCCTTCTCCGCCCAGCAAGAGACCTCCGTTCGGCAAGAGAACTCCTCGCAGCAAGAGACCTCCTCCCAGCAAGAGACCTCCTTCCGGCAAGAGAACTCCTTCCGGCAAGAGAACTCCTTCCAGCAAGAGTAGGCGCCGCTGGGCGGCGAAACGGCAATGCTTTGACTGAACCAGTCGATTGCAGCGAGTTTGACCGCCGGCGGTCCGCCAGCCGTTGGCTGTGGCTGGGCGGCGGCCAGACGCCCCCCAGTCCGCGCCGGGCGCTGCCCAGTTGCCAGGCCAACACCCGTGGCCGCAACCAAGGGTGGGTCCTCAACTCGCCAACGCCGGTGCTGCCGGCGGCCGCCTTGCCAGGGCTGCGCGGAGTCAGCGATGCCAGCCAGGCCTGAGCGCCAACGGAGCACCGGCCATGACTGCTAAAGTACGCGTTCTCTTTGGTGCTTTTGTGGCATCGGGTTTCTGCGGCCTGATCTACCAGTCCATCTGGTCCCACTACCTCAAGCTGTTCTTGGGCCACGCGGCCTACGCGCAGACCGCGGTGCTGATGGTGTTTATCGGCGGCATGGCGGCTGGGGCGTGGGCGGTGGGGCAGCGCTCGGCCAAGCTGCGCAATCCGCTGCTGGTGTATGCCGCAGCCGAGGCGCTGATCGGCCTGTTTGCCCTTGGCTTTCATCAGCTTTACGAGGCGATGACTACCTTTGCTTACGCGCAAGTCCTGCCCAATTGGTGCGGCGGCGACGGCCCTTGCGCGGCGCAGTCGCTGTTGGCGGTGGCGCTGATTCTGCCGCCGTCGCTGCTGCTGGGCACCACTTTTCCGCTGATGTCGGCCGGGGTCCTGCGGCTGCTGCCAGAGGCGCCCGGCAGCAAGTTGGCGCTGCTGTACTTCCTCAACAGCCTGGGCGCGGTAGGCGGGGTACTGTGCAGTGGCTTTGTGCTGATTCCGGCGGTGGGACTGCCCGGCACCCAGCTGGCGGCGGGCATGGGCAACCTGCTGATTGCCTTGGTGGTCTACCTGGCCGCTCGCGGAGCAAGCAGCGCCAGCCTGCACGTCGAGCCCGCCGACGACATCCCACTGCAGGCCGCCGCCGTGCGCCGCGAGAGCCGGGCGCTGCTGGCGATTGCCGGTCTGACGGGCCTTTCTTCCTTCATCTACGAGATCGTGTGGGTGCGGATGCTGAGCATGGTGCTTGGCGCGTCGACCCAGGCGTTTGAAGTGATGCTGGCCAGCTTTATCCTGGGGCTGGCGATTGGCGGCTTTGCGGTGCACCGGCGGATTGACCGGCAGGGTGGCACGCTGCGGCAGCTGGCGGTGGTACAGCTGGCGATGGGCACGCTGGCCATGGCGACGCTCGCCGTGTACGACCAGTCCTTTGCGGTCAATGCTTGGATTCTGCAGGCGCTGTCTCGCACTCCCCAGGGTTTTGCCCTGTACGCGGTCTCCAGCACGGCCATCGCGATGGCAGTCATGCTGCCGGCGACCATTTGCGCCGGAATGACGCTGCCGATCATCACCTATCGGCTGTTGCGGCTGCGCGCGGGCGAGCGGGCGATTGGCTTGACCTATGGCGTCAACACCCTGGGCGGCATCGGCGGCGTGGCGCTGGCGGTGCACTGGCTATTGCCGGCGTTTGGGCTGAAGACGGCGCTTATCACCGGTGGGGCCATCGACATCGGCCTGGGCGCCGTGCTGCTGTTTGGCTATTGCCCGCGCGAGCACCACCGCCTGCAGCGCTGGATGGCCCTGGCGGCGCTGGTCGCCGTGCCGGTTGCGGCCCTGACCCTGCAGCTGGACCCGCGCAAAGCCGCCTCCAGCGTGTTTCGCGGCGGCGCGTCGATCCTTTCGGCCGGGGCAGAAGTCGTCTATGCCCGCGATGGCAAGACCGCGACCGTGCACGTGGTGCGCCACCCGGGCAACCAGGTGCAGATCTCGACCAACGGCAAGTCAGACGGCGCTGCCAACCTGGACTTGGCCCACGGCGTTCCGCGTCGCGATGAGTGGACCATGACCCTGATTGGCGCCTTGCCCATGCTGCACCACCCCAAGGCCCGCAGCGTGGCCCTGATAGGCTTTGGCACCGGCATGTCGACGGCGACGGTGCTGGACGTGCCTGGCGTCCAACGCGTCGAGACCATCGAGATCGAGCCGGCCATGGTCGAGGGCGCGCGCGTGTTTGCGCCGCTGGTCGGGGCTGCCTTCAGCGATCCGCGGTCAAAGGTGATTATCGACGACGCCAAGAGCCACTTTGCCCGCGGGCTGCGCCGCCATGATGCGATTCTGGCCGAGCCGTCCAATCCGTGGGTCAGCGGAGTGGCCAGTCTGTTCACCCAGGAGTTCTACCGCCAGACCCGCCGGCACATCGCCGACGATGGCTTGTTTCTGCAGTGGATCTCCACTTATGAGATGGACCTGAAGGTAGTGGCCTCGATTCTGGGCGCTCTGCAACAGTCCTTTCCCCAATTTGAGGTCTATGAGACCACGCCGGACAACATCCTGATCCTGGCCCGCGCCAACCCCGGTCTGCCGCTGCGGCTAGACGGCAGCCTGTTGCAAGGCCAAGCGCTGGCCGCGCGGCTGGCCAAGCTCGGCCTCACCGACCTGGAGCACCTGCAGCTGCGGCGCATTGGCAGCCACGCCACCCTTGGCCCGCTGGTGGCTGCGCTGGCCGTGCCTGCCAACAGCGACTACTTTCCGTATGTTGACCTGCACGCCCCGCGGGCGCGCTTTGTTGGCGCGTCGGCTCGGTCGATTACCGATGTGGCCCTGGCGCCGGTGCCGGTGCTAGAGATGCTAGACGGTTCGCCTCCGCCTGCCGGCAAAGTGACGCGCGGGGCCACGCCGCGGGCCAGCGCTGAGGGGCCGCGCGCTGCCGCGCTGGATGCCTTGACGGCCCTGGGCCTGGCCGGTGCAGCGACGCCGACGGCCGCCGACTTGGCCGCCCTGACTCCAGCCTTGCGCGAGGCGGTGCAGTGGACTCAGCTGGCCTTGCTGCGCTGCCCGCTGGAGCCGGGGCTGGGCGATTCCGCGCCGCTGGTCTCAGCCGCCTTGACCCTGGCCCGCGCGGTCAATCCCCACGGCCCGCCGCAGCAGGTGCAGGCCCTGTGGCGGCAGGTCCTGAGCCAGCCCTGCCACGCCGGGCGGCCGCTGCAGCTCAAGGCCTGGCTGGCGCTTCACGCGGCCGTCGCCAACCGCGATGCCAAGTCCATGGCCCGCCAGGGGCGCCTGCTGCTGACCGCCGACCCGGGGGCTCCGGCGGACGCCGTGGAGCTTGCCCTTTCCGCCGCACTGTTGGGTGACCAGGTGCTGGGGCAGCGCGCCCAGGCCCGGGCTCTGTGGCAGGCCCACGGCGGGCGGTTGCCACCTGAGCGCCAGCAGTCGAGCTTGTTCTTGCTGTTGGCGCAAGCCGGGCGGGGCGATCAAGGGCCGCAGGCGGGACCGTCGCCGGAGCTTTAGAGGGTGGTCTCATTCGACCCCAGACAGTCCCGCAGCCCATGGCTGATCCTGGCCTGCCCGACCTGTCGGGCGATGACCGGTCGCTGCAGGACTGCTACAAACCGCTGGACGAGCACACCGCTCCCCACTGTCCGGGGGCGCCGCCGTTCTTGCAGTTGTAGCCGGTGGTCGGCTGGCCCTCTTGGCCCAAGCTCTTGATGATCCACTCTTCCCAGATGTTGGTGTAGATGGTGCCGGCGCCCTGGAAGAAGCCGCGCTTCTTGCCGTCATAGTCAAAGAAGAAGCCGTCATTTTTCTGGGCGCCCATGATCTTCCAGCCATTGACTGCAGAGGTCGACTGCACCACGGCGACCTTGACGCCGGTGGTGATGGCCTTTTGGTTGCTGGCGCTGCTGGCAGAGACATCGTTGATGGCCACCAGGGCAAAGTCGTCGCGGCCGCTGGCGGCGAGCTGGGCGCGGATCTTTTCCATGCCCTTGGTCTGGGCAACGCAAGACGGGCACCAGCCAGCCCCGGCCAGCACCACAATGCGCTTGCCCGCAAACATCTGCAGGGACACCGGCTGCTTATACGTGGGGCTGTTGGGGTTGATGTCCGTCAGAGAAAACTTGGGCATGGCAAAAGTGGCGACAGGGGTGTCGGGGGCCGCGATGTCCGGCGCAGAGGTCTGGTCGGGCTCGGCCACCGCATCGGGCTCGCCGGCGAGGTCTGGCTGAGAATCCTTTGGCGTCGGCGTGTCTTTCTCCACAGGGCCGCCCGTGTCCGCTGCGGCGGTGTCCTGCACCAGCACCACGTCTTTGACCGGGCCTGGCGCGTCTTTGGCGGGGGAGCCGTCTTGCCCGCCGCCGGCGTCTGGCGCAGCAGCGCTGTCTCCGGCGCCGCTGCCGGCGCCACCGGCATCGGCGCTGGCATCGGTACTGGCACCGGTGGCCATGCACTGCGGTGGCGCGCCACCGACCACAGCGCACCACTCTTGGGCGCTGCAGGGCGTGGTTTCTTGCCAAGTCGTGCCATCGCACGAGACCACGGCGCTGCCGCCTCCCGGCCGCAAAGAGCACTGGCTGGTGCCCGTCGCGCTGCAGGCGCCGCCAATCAGCAGGGCATAGCCACCGCCGCCGCCGACCGCAGCGTTGCCGCAGCCAGCGATCAGGACTGCCAAGCTGCAGGCCCAAGAATAGCCAAAGAATCTAGATGTCTGGCGCATATTACCTCTGGTTGGCTACTTGCAGTCCTGCGAACACGTAACGGGAGTCTCGCCAGCTTCGCACTTGCCGTTGCCGCACACAATGCCGCTGCAGTCTTTGGCGCAGTTGGTGGCGTCCTCTAGCGGCGTCATGCATTTGCCGTCTCCGCAGACGGGCTTGCAGTCGGCCGGGCAGGTCTTGTCGTCTTCGGCAGGATAGGCGCACTTGCCGTCGCCGCACTTGGCGGTGCAGTCGGCCGGGCAGCTGGTGGTGGTCTCCGACGGGGCTTCGCACTGGCCGTTGCCGCACTTGCTCTGGCAGTCCGCTGGACACTTGATCGGGTCCTCACTGCTGTCGCAGGTGCCGTCTCCGCAATTCGAGGCGGCGCAAGTACACTGCAAAGACTGAACGAACAGGTAAGAGAGCTGCAGACTGGCCAGGCTGTCGAACAACAGCCGGCGCGAGGTCCCGGCGGCGCCCTTGTAGCTGATGAGCCACTCGGCCGCACAGCCGGGCAGGGCCACGGGGCCGCTGGTGCCGCACTTCTGCTGCTTGAGAGTCAGGTCAGTGCACTTGTCGGTGGCGGCGCACAGCTGGCTGGACGGCGCATCATCCACCAAATAGACCCGCAGCGACTGATCGTCGATCGCCGCCGGGCCAAAATTGCCGGTCGCGTACGCCCGCACCAACACTTGATTGTCGGCGTTGCAGTCAGATTTCAGCACCACCGACCATTCCTTGCCGGTTGTCTGCGCCGTGCCTAGGCTGCAGCCCATCTTGGCAATGGCCGCGGTGCCATCGGGCGCAGTCAGGGTCACGCTGCCCTTGCAGGTCAAGGCCTTGTCGCTGCAGGCGGCGGGTTCGCAGGTCTTGGTGCCAGCGGAGCAGGCGCCGGCCTGACAGGTGTCCTTGTCGGTGCAGGTGTTGCCGTCGTCACAGGTCGTGCCGTCGCTGACGGAGGTGTGCTTGCAGACGCCGGCTTGCGCGTCGCACAGGTCCAAGGTGCAGCTGTTGCCGTCGTCGCAGCTCACCTTGCCGCCGGTGCACTGGCCCGACAGGCACTTCTCTCCGGCAGTACAGGCGGTGTTGGTCGTGCAGGAGGTGCCATCTGGCTTGCCCGCGCAGCCACCGCTGCTGTCGCCGCCGCTGTCCTGGCTGCCGGTGTCGCCCGAGCCACTGTCGGCCGCGGCGCCGCCGTCGGTGCTGTCGCCCGCGTCCATGGCGCCGCCGTCGGT
>CAIXGW010000030.1 GCA_903919145.1 uncultured Myxococcales bacterium | reverse complement strand
TCAAGTTGTCGGCGATTGGCAGATTTTCCCGCGGGGCGCCGCGAAAAAAGGTGCGGGGCAGGTCGAAAGTACTGGGTCGGTGGGGAGGCCGCGAGAAAAAACTGTCGGTGATCAAGGATCAGACATTCCCTAGGGTACTGTTGGAGCCCCAGCCGGTCCTTCCAGTCGCCCCGCACCTGCCGTGCCACCGCAGCGCAGCGGATAGACCTAGCCCACAACTGGCAGCGCCGCTTGGCGGGACTCTGGCGCGGATGGTGGCTGGGCTCCGAGAGGATGCGCGCTGTCGCCCCTGACGACCCCTCGACTCGGCCGTGCGACGGTAGTTTCGCCAGGCTCAGGCAGGCAATAGCTCGCCGCACCACGAAATCGAGGAGGAACTGCCAGTGTTGCGAATGGCCCAAGCGCTCGCCACCCGCGACCAGCCGAAATCCCCTCTGGCCCGCAGTCCCGGCCCGTGGCACACTGTGGCCCATGCGCGCTACCCCCTACTCTCCTGCCATTCAGCCCGCCCTTGCCACCGCCGAAGCCGACGAGGCGGCCGAGCTGCCCGTCGAGGCACTGGGCGAGCTGCTGGCTGAAGGCTATGAGGCGCAAGATGTCCCGGCCCTGGTCTCGGCCCAGGCAGGCCTTGGCTACTTTGCTCTGCTGCGCGACCTGGTGCGTCTGGGCGAGGCCGACTTTGCCGTCCGGCTGGCCGTGTTGAGCGAACTCGCCGGCTCAGATCGCACGCGATGGGACAGCGAATCTCTGGCCCGCCACTTTGTGTGGATGAATACCGAGGCGCGAACCGCGGTCTTCAAGAGCCTGCGCAAGGGTGGTTGGCTTGAGCAGCTAGAGGGCTTGATGCGCCTGACGGACCGCGGCGAGGCCCTGTATGCGGTCATCAGCCGCGTGGTCGGCATCACGCCCCAGGAAGGCGATCTGGCGTTGGGCGTGCTCAATGTCGAGCTGTCGCGCGACCTGGGCCATGAGCAGGCCCCGGCGCTGCGCCACCTGCACCACAATCTGCGGCGAATTGTGGATTCGGCTGAGGAATCAGTGCGTTCGCACTCTGAAGTGCGGGTGCTTGAAGCCCAAGAGCGCATCGAGCGCAACCTGGCGTGGGCGCGGCGGGCACGTTCCTCGATGGAGAGCCTCAATCTAGAAGACGACACGGCCTACCGGCTGGCGCAGCAGGTCGGGCAGGCACTGTCTGAATTGCATCAGTGGCAGGCGGTGTTACAGCGGGCCAGCGGCGACTTGCAGGCCAAGCGCATCCAGCTGGGGCGCACCGGGCTGTCGCTGACCGACGTGACCTCTTTCCTGATGCGCTGCGATCTGGAGCAGTTGGCGGACTTTGGCCTGCCGCTGGTGTCGTTGCCGGTGGCGCCGCTGTTTGTCATTCACGACAACGCGCTGTCTGAAGCCGAGTACGAGTTCGTTCAGGGCGAAGACCGGACCGAGCAGACCTTTGCCGTGGGCTGGACCGACGGTCCGCCAGAAGATTCGCCGCCCGGCGAGCCGGAACTACCTGAGTTTCTTGCGTTGGACCGGTTTGTGGCCGACATCAAAGCGCTGTCGGCCAAGGGCGGTGCGGCCAAGCTGTCGGCCCTGGTGCCGCGGCGGTCGTGGGCAGAGAGCGCCTACCGACTGTCGCTGCTGGCCCTGGGCGAGTCGGCCGGAGAAGCCACGGTGGAAGAGGGCCCCACGCCAGATGTGTTGGACCTGCAGTCGCTGCGCGGCACCCAGTTTGAAGTGTTGGTGCTGGGCGATGGCAGCGAAAAAGACAAGATCTTCTCCGATGTCGCTGGCGAAATTTCGCGCGGTGCCGTGCGCCTCAGGCAGGCGGCCGCCGCGCAACCGTAGGTCTGCATGCCCAAGGTCTGGCCAGAAATCAGTCGCGAGCGCATCGCCTCGACCCGGGTTTTTGACGTGCACTTGGCCCGGCGGACCTCGCCGCGCACCGGCGTCGACCACGACTTCGCCGTCATCGAGTGCCCAGACTGGGTCAACGTGGTGGCCTTGACCGACAACGGTGAGCTGGTCTTTGTAGAGCAGTATCGACACGGTACGGGTACGGTCACCCTAGAAGTGCCGGGCGGCATGGTCGATCCGGGCGAGACCCCAGAGCAGGCGGCAAGACGAGAACTGCGCGAAGAAACCGGCTTTGACTGCAAGACGCTGCAGTGGCTTGGCGCCGTAGAGCCCAATCCGGCGCTGCAGGTCAATCGCTGCCACAGCTTTCTGGCCACGGGTTGCTGGCAGGTCGAGGCGCCGAGCTTTGACTCCACCGAAGACTGCCAATTGCGCATAGAACCGGCCACAGAGGCTCGGCAATTGGTGCTGACCGGCCAGATCACTCATGCGCTGGTCGTGGTGGCGCTGAGCCATGCGTGGCTGCGCGGATTGCTGCCGTGACGCCCGGTGCTGGCGCAGCTGAAGCGCTGGCCGGTCCCGGGGCCGGGCGGACCGTCCTGCTAGATGGCGACCCGGCGGCGCCGCAGCAGGCGCGGCTTGGCGCTGCTCTGGCGCAGCGCGGCTGGCGGGTGCTGGTGCTGGACGCGCCCAGGGTGGCTCTACAGATTCGCACTGAGTTCAAAGGAAATTGTCGAGAAGTGCGGGCGGTGCCCGGATGGTTGGGGCCGCTGCGACGTCGCCAGCTGCCACTGCTGGCCCGGCAGTGGGGCGTAGATGTGGTCCACCTGAACTTCTTGAGGCCGGCGCAGCTGGGTTGGACGCGCGCGGGAGCGCCCCCTTATGTGGCCACCGCGTGGGGCTCCGACCTCAACGACGAAGTGATCAAGAGGTCAACCGCTTACGTCTCAGCCGTGACCAAGATCCTGCAAGAAGCCAGCGCCGTGACGGCGGACAGCCTGCCGCTGCTGCGCAAGGCCGAGGCGCGCATGGGAGCCAGTGAGGCCCCGCGCCAGCTGGTGCTGTGGAGCGCCGACCTCAGCCAGTTTGACCGGGCCAAGGTCCAAGCCAGCGCTGAGCGTTTTCGTCGCGAGCTGGGCATTGCGGCTGGCCAGAAGGTCCTGCTGTCGCCGCGCCAGCCGCAGGCGCACTACCACCAAGAGCGGATTGTCGAAGGGTTTGCCCGCAGCCAGTGGGCCCAGCGCGGCGTGCTGGTGCTCAAGCGCCATGGAAAGGGCGGCGAAGACGGCTACCTCAAGCAAGTACTGGACCTCGCTCTGCAGTTGGGCGTGGGCGATCGGGTTCTGCTGGCCCCGCGGGTGGCCTATGCCGACTTGCCCGGTCTGTACGCCCTGGCCGATGCCGCCGTGTCGCTGCCAGAGGCCGATGGCGTGCCGTCGACCTTCTTGGAGCTGATGGCTCTGCAAGTTCCTATTGTTGCCTCTGATCTTCCGGCTTATGAGAGGGTCCTGGTTCAAGAAGAAAGGGCGCTACTGGTGGCGCCGGGCGACATCGACGGCCTGGCCAAGGCCCTGGACCGGCTCTTGCTGGACCCCGAGCTCGCCCCCCGCATGACCGCGGCTGCCCGCAGCTGGGCGCTGGGACACGCCGACTGGAGCCGCGCCGTGGATGCCTGGGAGACGCTGTATCTGCGCGCGATTGCTTCTGGCTCCCCCGCCAAGTTCCTGGCCGAGCCCTGATCACTGCGCTGCGGCGGGTCTTTGCGGTCGACATCGGGCCGGTCCTGGCTTATCCTCTTGGCCCGCGGCGGCGGTTTCGCCGCTCACAGCAGCCACGCAGCCGATGCCCGACCACACCGTCGACAATCCAGAATTCTATGAGGCGCATTGGCGGCGGACGCGCACAGCGCACGACCCGGCGGTCCTCACCAAAGCTGCGCAGCTGGTCGAGCTGGTGCCCGCGGGCGTTCGCAGCGTCTTGGACGTCGGCTGCGGAGACGGCACCATCACGGCGGCCATGGCCCAGCGCTTTGAAGTGACCGCTGTGGACCGCAGCGCAGCGGCCCTGGCCCATGTGGCCGAGCACAGCCCCACCGTAGAGCGTATCCTGGCCAGTGCCGACCAGCTGCCCCTGGCCGATCGCAGCCGCGACCTGGTCATGACCAGCGAGATGCTTGAGCACCTGCCCGGGCCAATGCTGCAGGCCGCTTGCCGCGAATTGGCGCGGGTGGCTCGCACCTGGGTGCTGGTGTCTGTGCCCCATGCGGAAAACGTGCGACGGCGCTTTTTGCGGTGCCCCAAATGTCGGCTAGAATTCAATATTTACGGGCATTTGCACAGCCTGGACCGGGCCCGCCTGACCGGGCTGTTTGGCGATTTTGAAGTGGTTCAGGAGCTGCTGAGCGGTCCTGCCGAGCCGGCCTCGCTGCCGGCCATCGAGCAGGTCCGCCAGCACTACGGCCAGCGCTGGCATTGGTGGCCAGGGCTGCAGGTGCAATGCCCCGCCTGCGGCAACGAGCAATTTGCCGCGCCCAAGTGGCACGCCGGCAACCGCTTCGTCGATATCAGCTGCGACCATGCCACCCGCCTGTGGGCCCGCTGGACCGGTGCGCACGAGCAGCCCTACTGGATCACGCTGCTGCTGCGTCGGCGCGACCGCGATGGCTGAGGCTGCGGCCGAAAGCAGCCGCCTGTCTCGCGAAGTAGGCGCTGTGGTCGCCGGCCGCGTCTTTGTGTCGCTGCTCGACTCTTTCAAGGCCTTTATCCTGTTGCGCATCATCGACAAGGCCGGCTATGGCACCATGGCCTTTGCCCTGGCGTGGTACGGCACAGCGGTGGGCTTTGGCACCCTGGCTATTCCCGACTCTCTGATTGCCCTGCTGCCCAAAGCCACGCTGGGAGCACAGCGCAGTCTGGTGCGGCAGTCGCTGCTGTTGCTGGCCGCTATTGGCTCCGTGCTTGGGTTGGCGATTGCGCTGATGGCGATGCTGCCGGGAATGCTGCCGCCTCAGCAGCCGGGCCTGGCCTCGGTGCTGCCGTGGACGGCCCTGGCGGTGGCCGCCGACCTGCCTTCGCAGTGCCTCCAGGCCTTTCTGTTGGGGATCAAGCGCCACCGCCAGGCGTCTTTGCGAGCCATCTCATTGTCAGGTATGGCTAATTTGGCACTGGTGGTGCCGGCGCTGCTGGGGCTGAGCGTCAGCGGAATCCTGGCCTGCTATGCCATGGCGTGCGTGATCCGCCTGATGGTGACGTTGGCTACCTACCGCAGCTGCTTTGCCGATGCCCCGCAGGAGCCTTACCCGGGCGGCCTGCGCGCCCAGCTGAACGTGGCGGTGCCGCTGTCTCTGAACGGCATGGTCGGCCTGGGCAACCGCCAGCTGTCGACCTGGGTGGCCGGCCTGCTGTTGATGCCGGCGGTGTTTGCAGATTTTGCCACCGGAGCCCAAGAGCTGCCGGTGGTGACCATGCTGCCCAATGCGGTGGCGGTGGCGATGCTGCCGCATCTGTCGGCTCTGGCCGTCGACCCCGCTGGACGGCGCCAGGCGGTGCTGCAGTGGCACGCCAGCATGGTGCGGGTAGCCCTGGTGATGGTGCCGCTGTGGCTGGTGGCCACGGTCGAGGCAGAGGGCTTGATGGCCATGCTCGGCGGCGAGGCCTACCGCTCGGCGGCGCTGCCTTTCCGGGTCACGGCGCTGTTGCTGCCGCTGCGGCTGACCGGCTATGGCTCCATGCTGCTGGCGCTGGGGCTGCCGCGGGCGGTGTTGCGCAGTCAGCTGTGGGCTTTGGCGGCCAATGTGCTGATTTGCGCCGGCACGTTTGTCGCCCATCGCCACCTTGGCGCCGGGGACCAGTGGGTGCTGGCCGGGGCTTCTTTCTCCTTTGTGCTGGCTCAGGCCGTGGCCATCTCGGTGATGCTGGGCGACATCGGCGCGGCCGCGGGCCTGTCCTGGTGGCGGGCGTTTCCGTGGTCGGGCGTCCTGCGGGTGACGCGGCTGGCCTTGGTCCCTGCGGCGCTGCTGGCCGCCTGGCACCTGGTGGGTGCCGAATTGGCGGGCGTGGCCGAATTGCTGCGCGACCTTGGCCACTTGGGCGTGCCCCAGATCGCGCTAGACTTGGGCGGTCTGGCGCTGCGCCTGCTGTTCTTCGTGTTGCTGTTTGTCGGGCTGGCTCTGCGCGCTGGGCTGCTGCCACCCGATGATCGGGCCACCGTGCTCAGCTGGCTTAAGCTGGAGCCGCTGCGCCGCAAGACCTAGAGCACCGACCGCCAACCCAGTTTTGGGTCGGGTGACTCCCTGTTCTGCCAGACCCCACGGGGGGCCAATGCCAGGAGCGCAATTGAAGAAACTACTGCTTGTCAGCTACTTCTTTCCACCCTTTGGCGGAGCCGGCGTGCAGCGGGCGCTCAAGCTCAGCCGCGCCGCGCCAGCGATGGGCTGGACGGTGCCCGCCGTGGTCTCGGCCGAGCCAGGGCCAAGCGAAGCCCGCGACCCGACCCTTCTTAGCGAAATACCTGAAGATTGCCAAGTGCTGCGCCCAACGGTGCTGCGGCCAGGGGGGCTATCGCGCTGGGTGGGGCCATGGATGAGCCCGGATCCCTACCTGGGTTGGCTGAGCGGCGCCATCGCTGCAGCCCGCGCCGCCGTCATCGAACACGCCCCCGACGCGATCCTGTCGACCTCCATGCCGTACACCGCCCACCTGGTGGCCCGCGCCATCAAGCGCGAGACTGGCCTGCCGTGGGTGGCCGACCTGCGCGACCCTTGGACAGACAATCGCTTTTTGGGCTGGTATGACCGCCGCAAGTTGTCGGGTCGCTTTCGCCATTGGTCGGACGGCGCGATGGAGCGCTCGGTCTACGCCGAGGCGGACCTGGTGACCGTGACCGCCGCTCCCTTGGCCGAGCTGCTGCGCCATCGCCACGGCGTTGCAGCCGCCAAGGTGCTGCTGGCCCGCAATGGCTACGACGAAGAGGACTTTGCAGGCCTCCTGCCCATGCCACAGCCACGGCCACCGCGCGATCGCCAGGCTCTGCGGATTCTGTTTGCCGGCAGCATCTACCAGGGCTACACCTTTGAGCCCTTCTTGGCCGCCCTGGAAGCCCTGCTAGAGAAGCAGCCTGCGGCGCCGATCCGCTTTGACGTGGTCACCAGCAACCCAGGGCTCTACCAGAATTTTTCTGCCAACTACCCGCGAGCCAAGGCCGTGACCACCCTGGGGGGCCGCGTCACCCACGCCGAGGTCATCGAGCGCTATGCCCAGGCCGACCTGCTGGTGCTGTCTTGCTTGGATGACTTGTCGATCCCCGGCAAGCTGTTTGAGTACATCCGCTCGGGCACGGCCGTCTTGGCGTTTGCCGTACCGGGGGCTGAGGCTTGGGCGCTGCTCGGCGACACCGGCGCGGGTCACTGCGCGCCTGCCGACGACCCCGCGCGCGGCGCTGAGATGCTCGAGCAGCTGCTGGCCCTGTGGCAGGCTGGTCAGCCCCTGGCGCAGCCGCAGCCAGATGCGGTGCAGCAGCTTGAGCGCCGCGTAGAATACCAGAAGATATTTAGCAGGTTGGATGAGCTGGTCGGCCAGCGCCTGCCCTGACCGGGCCTGCGGCGGCGACTTACCGCAGGGCTAATTGCTGCGGCGCTTGCCGGCGATCGCTTGGCGGTACAGAGCTTCCCACTGCGCCACCGACTGACTCCAGTCGGCGTTGGCCAGCGCCCACTGGCGGGCTCGCTCGACCATCGCCGCCGTCTCTTGTGGCTGTTCGAGCAGCTGATCCAGCGCCCGCACCAGCGCGTGTTTGTCTTTGGCCGGCACCAACAGACCGCGCTCGCCGTGGGGCAGTACGCCCTCATAGTCGGGCAAATCAGTGGCCACAATAGGCACTTGCATGGCCATCAGCTCCAGAAAGGTGGAGGGGACGCCGTCAGCTTCTGGCAGCGACACGGCGGCGTCGGCCAGGGCAAACAGCCCCGGCAGCTGGTCATAGGGGACCCGCGGCGCCAGCAGCACCCGGTCGGCCACCCCCAGGCGCTTGGCCAGGGCCATCAGCTCGTACAGGTAGGCGTCTTCACCGCTCTTGCCATGCAGCTTTAGGACCAACACCCCCTCGGTCGCCCAGCGGCTCGCGGCAAAACCCTCTACGATCCTCTCTACATGGTAGTGGCGCTGCGGCTGCCGCGGCGACAGCAGCACCTTGGCCCCGGCCGGGATCCCCAGCTGGAGGCGAATCGCCTGCGCGTTGTCGGTGGCTGCGGCTCGGCTGAACTGCTGCAGGTCTGCGCCCCACAGGATCCACTGGCGCGGCGCCGGGTTGTTGCCCATCCGTGCCTCTGCCTTGCGCAGCAGCGGCCAGGAATCGGCGGTGACTGCGCTCGCCCCGGCCAGGATCGCGTCCACCGCGGCGTCGTGGGCGGCAGACCGCCGAAAGATCTCGCGGTTCAGGTCCGAGCCCCAGGCGGTGGCCACATAGGCCGGCCCCTTGGCCTCGCCGACCCACACCCGTTGCCGCGGCGTGACAAAGTTCAGATGGACGACATCGACGTGGTGGCTGCGGGCCATCCTCTGCAGGTGCCAGGCGTGCAGGGCAAACAGGCGCCGCGGCAGGCTGTGCAACTCTTTGCAAGGTTGGCCAAATTCGCGGCAGATCTGATCGGCGACGTGGGGCGCGTCCAGCACCAGCACGTTCCAGCCTCGGGCGGCCAGGGCGGCGCCCAAGCGGGCCTGCTGAGGGGCTTGCGGGTCGCCGTCTAGCAGAACGGTCCCCTGAGTTGGCGGTAGGTGTGTCATGTCCGTGAGAAGCGCTGCGGAATTGCCGGCACAGTGGCCCCGAGCATGCCGCAGGGCAGCCCTGGACCGCAAGCTGGCTCTGCCTGCCGCCTTGGTTGCCCAGGCCGTTGGCCCTCGGGTTGAACGCGGGGGCGCAACGTGCCATCCTCCGCGGCCATGGAGCGCGTCCCCCAAATCCTGATCATCGGCGGCGCCTCAGTGGATCGCCTGCGCGCAGGTGGCCAGCCGCTGGTCACGCCGGGCGGCGGTGCGCTGTATACGGCGGTGGCAGCCCGCAAGGCCGGCAGCGAAGTCGGCTTTTTTGGCATGCGCCCCGATCCCCTGCCAGAGCTGTTTGCCCAGGCTGCGCGGCAGGTCCAGTGGACCGGCCCGGCCTGCGTGATCGAAGACATTCCGCACTTTGAGATCGTTTATGACGACGCCGGCGCCGCGCGCATGGAGAGCGCCTCCTGGGGCAAAGAGGACCAGCTCGACCCGCTGAGCCTGCCCGACGAGCTCTGCCAGGCCGAGTTCATCCACATCGCTGCCATCCACGACGCTTCGCTGCAAATGGCGTTTATCGACAACCTGCGCGGCCGCACCAAAGCCCGTATTTCTGCAGGTACTTTTGGCTACATGGTCCACCGCTCGCCCGACGCGGTGCGGGCCCTGATGGATGCCTGCGACCTGTTCTTCCTCAACGCCTTTGAGTTTGACACGGTGTTTGGCGGCCAGCAGCCCGTGGTGCGCGCCGGCCAGATCCTGGTGGTGACGCGCGGCGCCGACGGTGCCGACGTATGGCAGGGCGACCACTGCACGCGCATTCCGGTGTGTCCTTCGCGTCCTGTGGACCTGACGGGCGCGGGAGACAGCGTCTGCGGCGGCATGCTGGCAGGCTTGGCCCAGGGGCTGCACCCGACGGTGGCGGCCCGCCTGGGCACGGCGGTGGCGGCGATCACCATTGAAGGCCCGGGCATGACGGCGCTGTTGGCCGCCGAGCCCGGCGAAGTTCCGCAGCGGCTGCTGGCCATGGCCGACCGGCGCGTCAGCGTCGATGCCGAGCAGGTCGACCGCATCGCTCGCCTGGTCCGCGACCTGGAAGACGTCAAGCCCTTCGATTTCACTGGACCTCACTTTCCCGCAGTGGGCGATCCTAACGCCATCTCTTGGTTTTTTGCGGCAATCAAGCACCAGTTTGGCTTTTGGACCCCGTACAACGGCGTGTGGCGCGGCTCGACCTGGGCCCGCTGGAACGATCAGGCGCTAAAAGGTTCGGACTACTGCTTTGCCGCCTGGAAGCGGGTGCTGCTCAAGGATCCCGCCAAGCTCACGCCGATGGGCCAAGCGAGCATGCGCTTTGCCGACATTGAGGCGATGTTCCGCGACGATGACGGTCGGGTGACCCTGCCGGTGCTGGCGACCCACTACGCGCTGGCGACCGGCTTTGGCCGCGACCTGTGGCAACTAGGCTGGACGCCAGAGGATTTGGTGGCCCAAGCCCAAAAGCAGCCGCGGCCGGTGCGCTGGCTGTTGCAGCACTTGGACCACCTGCCGGGCTACCGCGAAGATCCGCTGCGCAAGAAGTCGATGCTGCTGATCGTGGCCCTGGCCCAGCGGCCTGAGCGCTTTTTGGACTTTGACGACTTGACCGACGTAGCGCCGATCATCGACTACCACCTCATGCGCTCAAGCCTGCGGACTGGCCTAGTGCAGGTCAATGACGCCGAGCTGCGCCAGAAGCTGGTCGACCGGCGCATGCTGACTCCAGACGAAGAGCACGCCGTGCGCCAGCCCTGCTATGACGCGGTGCGGATGTTGTCGCGGCGGTCGGGGCGCTCCGTCGCCGCCATCGACTGGTTTTTCTTTGGCGCCCGCAAGCGCTGCCCAGAGGCGCAACTGCCTGATTGTGCTGCTTGTCCGGTGGATCCCGTCTGCCAGCACACCGTCGAGCTGTTTCAGCCGGTGTGGCGCACCACCTGGTATTGACCTAGGCTGGATCGGCAGCGGCCCTGCCTGGGCCCCCTCCAGCGCGTCTGATCTTCGCGAGAGTGTTCCTACCATGAGCAAGCCCACCTCCGCCCGCCCCACCGCAGCAGGCGCCAAGGCCGCTGGCAAGTCCGGCGCCGCTGGCAAGGGCAGCGCCAAGCCGGCCGAGACCCGCATCATTGCCAGCAATAAGAAGGCCTTTTTCGACCTGGCGGTGGACTACACCGTGGAAGCCGGTATCGTGCTGGTCGGCTCTGAGGTCAAGAGCATCCGCGGCGGCAAGGTGGTGCTGACCGGTGCGCACGTGCGGGTGGTGGGCTCTGAGGCCTTTGTGTTTGGCCTGACGATCCAGACCTACGAGTTTGCCCACCAGTTTGGCCACGAGCCCGACGGCCCGCGCAAGCTGCTGATGAATCGCCGAGAGATCGACAAGCTATCGCGCGACGCCCATCAAAAAGGGGTAACGGCAGTGGTTACGCGCATCTACTTTGTGGGGCCGCGGATCAAGCTGGAATTCGCCGTGGGCACTGGCAAAAAGGCCCACGACAAGCGCGACTCCATCAAGACCCGCGAGGCGACGCGAGAGATGGCCCGCGCCAAGCGCTGAGCATCGGTCAAACACTCTGTTCTTGATCGGGCGGCTCGCTGCTGAGTGGCTCGCCGAGCGCGCCGATGCGGACGCGCCGGCTCCATTTCGTCGGCTCTCTACTCCCAGATAAACGCGGGATCGCAGGCAAAAGCCAAGCACTTGGCGCCGCCGGTGGGATTCCAGGCAGTCAGCGCGTAGTTGGCGGCGCACTGGGCCGGCGCCTTGGATGGGCAGGCTTTGGCGGCCACGCACTCTCCGGGTAGCACGCACAGGTCTGGGCTGCGGCTGTAGGCGCGGGCAGTGCCGGTAGGGCAGGCGGCCAGCTTGAAGACTGGGCACGGGCCGGCCATGTCCTTGACATTGATGTAGACTTGGCTGGCGTCCAAGGCCGGGGCGGCGCCCATGGGGTATTTGGTGCCGGCGACGATGGTGCCGGCGACCACGGCGCCGTGGTTGCGCACGCGGCCGGCCAGCCACTCTTGGTCGACAAACGCTGCGGCGGCGCGGTCCACGGCGTACTCCATAAAGTAGTTTGGCGCGGTAAAGTTGAGCTTGGTCGCGACCTCATTGCTGCACGGGGCGGCCAAGCAGCTGATTTTTGGCGAGCGCGGCTTGGCGGAGTAGAACGCATCGCCGGCGACCGGGGCCTTGCCCGGCATGCCGCGGTAGGCGCCCGACACCAGGAACGCCTGGGTGTTGAACTTGGCCTCCTTGGGGCTCAGCTTGCCGCGCAGGACCAATTCTTCAGGCGGCGCGCTGGTCACCTTGGCAGCGGTGGCGGCGTCAAAGACCGTGGCCGGCAGCACCAGCCCCGAGACGTAGCGCTCCACCGTCTTGCGGTTGGCGTCGCGCACCCAGAAGCCGCCGCACAGGGGCGCCATGCACTTGCGGGTGTCGTGGCGCAGGGTGACCCAGCTGTTGGAGTAGCTCGACAGATCGCCGTTGATCTCGTCATAGGACGCCTCGGCGACTTCAGTTGCGCAACCACCGCTCAGCAAAACAGCTGCGCCAGAGAGCACATAGGGGACCATTGCGACTGCAAACCGCTGGGCATTCATGGGCTGACTCCGCCTCAAGACCGGCTGGATGCCGAATCTGCGCGGCCGTATACACGGTTTTGGGCTGACTGAACAGTGACAATGAACCAGGGGCGCCGATTGCCAGCGCGCCAGCTCAGGGGTATGGTGGACGCGCAAGCGGATTTTGCATCACGAGCCAAGGGGGGACCATGGGCCTGAAGTCAGTATTGGCGGTTGGATTGGCGAGCCTATGGGGAGCGGCTGTGGCCCACGCCAGCGTCACGCCCTACGCAGCGGTCGAAGCCGTGCTGTCGTCTTCCGGGGGCGGTGCGGCGGCCGACGGCAACTACAGCGCCACCTTTGCCCTGCTTGACGGCCCCGGCGGCAAAGTGGTGTGGACGGAGACAGAAGGGGCGCTCGCCGTCAAAGGCGGGCAGTTCCAGTACACCCTTGGCAGCAAGACCCCGCTCAGCGCCGGATTGTTCAGCGGCGATCGCTGGCTGCAGCTGCAGATCGGCACGGATCCGCCGCTTCAGGCCATGCCCATCCGCTCGGTGGCCCTGGCCCTGCGCGCCGCGGTGGCCGAAGCGGTCGACTGCACTGGCTGCATCAAGGCCGGTCAGCTGGATGCCAGTGTCACCCAGGGATTTGTCAAGACCACGGATTTACAGGGATATGCCAAGGCTTCCGACCTCAGCGGCTACGCCAAGTTGGCCGACCTGTCCAGCTACGCCAAGCTGGCCGACCTCTCTGGCTATGCCAAGACCGCCGACCTGACCGACTACGTCAAGGCCACCAGCCTGGCCAAAGTCGCCGGCACTGGCAGCTATGCGGACCTGACCGGCAAGCCCAGCCTGGCTACCGTTGCCGCCAGCGGCTCGTACGCCGATCTGACCAACAAGCCAGCGCTGCCCAAGCTCGGCGACTCTTGCGGCACTGGCCTGGTCATGAAGGGAATCAAGGCCGACGGCAGCTACGAGTGCGTGGCCGGCGGCGTGGACCCTGCCAGCCTGCCCAAAGACGGTCTGGACGAGATCTCCAACGGCCTGCTGACCAACCAGTTTGCCGAAGCCGCCTTCTCGCCCAAGACCCCCCTGGACATCGCCGATGCCTTTCCGGCGGGCATAGCCGACGAGATCATCGTCCCCGATTGGGGCGTGGCCCAGGGCGTCAGCGTCGCGGTCGAGCTCACCAACAGCAACATCTCTAAAGTCCGCGTCACCGTTTACGATCCCAAGGGCACCAAGTATCAGCTGCACGAACAGTCCGGCAGCGGCACGTCGCTCAAGACCAGCTATCCCGACGTCACCAAGCCCGTCAGCGGCGACTTTGGCGCCTGGATCGGCGGCAATCCCCAGGGCAAGTGGTCGATCTCGGTAGCGGATCTCGAAGGGGTGTCAGGCGGCAAAGACGGCAAGCTTGTCTCCTGGGCCGTCAAGGTCAAGACGCTGTCAAGCCAGAAGGTCGCCGCCACCAAGGGCTTTCAGCTCGGCAACGCCGACACACCGCCGGTGCCCTGCAACGCCTCGACCTTTGGCATGATGTTCGCCAGCCCAAAGGACAAAGCCTTCTACATGTGCAACGGCACGGAATACGTGGCCTTTACCCTAGTGAATCCCGGCACCCAAGAAAATCCCGCCGCTTCCTGCAAAGAGGTCTTGACCAAGTTCCCCTCGGCCAAGGATGGCATGTACTGGATCAAGTCGGGCAATTCGGCGCTGCAGGCGTGGTGCGACATGACCACCGCGGGCGGCGGCTGGACCCAGATCGTCCGCTGCACCCCGGGCGACAACTGCGCGCCCGCCGGAAAATTCCTCTACGTCCAAGATTGGTTGACTGCCGACGTTGCCGACGCCACCAGCGCCGGTTCGTACATCCTTGGCAAGTCCCTGGGCGCTACGGTGACGGGCGCCAGCGAATTCCTGGTCTCCATCACCGATACCGGCAGCAAAGCCACGGGCCACCTGCAGCTGCCCCTCAACCCTGGCACGGTCGGCTTCTTCTCTTCGACCGGGCAGTTTCAGTCTGACATGACGGCCTGGAAGCGCATCGACTCCAACGGCAGCATCGCCACCTACACCAGCCGCTTCTGCTACGCGCCGACCAACTCCTACCGCGTGCGCTCTTTCATGGGCCTGTCAGGCTTGACCCTGCTCGGCAAGACCAGCGACGCGCCCTCGGTCAATCCGGCCGGCACCACCTGCGACTATGGCCCGTGGAGCGGCCAGATGCTGATCCGCGACTATGACAACGGCTTGACGTCGGTGTTCGGTGCGAGCCCGGTCAACCAGTGGAAGCTGCAGCCCTACGAGCACCGGATCCTGGTGCGCTGAGGCGCCAGCCGTCGCCGCCACCCGTGCCGCGAATTCCCTAATCGTTTAGCTGATCAGACATTGCCTACGGGACTGTCCGGACCGTCCGCCTGGCCGATGCCTGGCCGGCTACAGCGTGCGAACCCACTGCTCGCGCGGCAGCTGCCAGATGGGCACCCCGCAGAAGCGATCGCCCTCTGGACAATAGGGTCGCTGGCCAGCCCGGTGGCGAATCGCGCAGGGCGGCAGCAAAAACTGGCCGATCTGCGGCTCCACGGCCAGGATCTGGGCAGCTTCTTGCATGGAGGCCTGCCAGATTTCCTCCTGGGCGTTCAGGCACAGGCGCATGGCGTGCTTGTGGCGCAGGCCCTGCAGGTCGGTGGTCTGGGTGTAGCGCACCTGCACCGCATTGGGCAGCAGATACGCCTGGAATTCCGGGTCGATCCCCAGAGTCTGCAGCTGTTGGATAGCGTACCAGCTCTGCTCCATTGCCAGCCGGTACACCTGCAGCGCCTCGCCACCTGCCAGGGTAACTAGCGGCGGGGTCACGTAATCCGGTGCGTCCAGCCGCAGGGCCTGAACTGTCGGCCGCGCCCCCGGCGTGGTGCGGTGGCGCTGGTCCTGACTGTCGGCTGCGTGAGACAGGCGCTTGGCAAAGCAGTAGTGCGCCGCGTGCAGGGCCCGGCCGAGCTTCTGGTGCGCCCCCGTCTGCAAAGCTTGACCCAGCAGTGGGTTCTGCGCGGGGTCCAGCGCCAGCCCTATTGCGGCGTCGTCGCTCAGCTGGGCTGGCGTCTGGCCCAGCACCTGGCGCACGGACTCGGCCACCCGCTGGGGATTGCTGGCGAAGCGGTCGATCAGCAGCGAGGTGTAGTCGCCCTGGCGCGCATCAAAAACCTCAGCCGCGGCGCGGGCCTGGCTCGGCTCCAGCTGGCCCCACACCGGCAAGTCCTCTCGCTCCAAAGGCTGTACCGGCAGCTGGCGCAGCAGGGGGTCGCGGGCGTACAGGGCCTCGCACATCGCGTCGACCAGCGCGCGGGCCTCGCTGGGTGCGTCGGGCTCCTGGCAAATCAGTCTGTAGCGGAGCAGGGTTAGGACGGAAACGGTGTGAACCAGGTACGTATGCGTCGCCAACGGCAGGACATAGCGCGCCACCTCTTGGGCCCGCTTGTGAATAGCGCTCAGCCAACGCTGCGGCTGCTTGGCCCGTGCCTTGAAAACCTTGAAGTATTCTGCCGCGGCCACCGGCTCCAGCAGCTGGATCAACTGCTGGTAGGCGGTCATCTGCTGCTGAACACACGCGCGATACACGCTCTGCGCCGGCTCTGGCAGCAGCGGCACTGCCACCCGATCGGGGCGCACTTCCACATAGCGCTGGCTGACTTGCTCGCTGTTGTGAAAAGGGTGGCTGTGCAGCAGTGACCACACGACTTGCCGCGACACATCGTCCAGCCCAAAGCTGACATGGCCGTGCTGCAGGGTGGTGTGGTGGCCGGCGGCAAAGGTGCTTGCCGCAATCCGGTCGCGCTGCAACTGCCGCTGGGCGGCCTTTTCGGCCGGAAGGCCGACGCCCGACACCTGATCGGCGCTGACAATGCCGTTGCCGCTGTAGCAGGTGCGCGCGGCAGCCACCGCACCTTCATAAGGCCGGTCAAAGACAGCCAAGATCTCCGCCGTGGGCGGCTTCTGCCAGGCGATCACCGGTCGCGCTCCGGGGCTGGCGCAACCCCCAGGGCCTGTACGTCGCTCGGCGTCAAAAACCGCATCTGGCCGATCGGCAGCGTGGCATCCAGCACCAGGCCGCCAATGCGCTCGCGGTGCAGGGCCACGACCGTGCTGCCCAGCTTGGCCACCATCCGCTTGACCTGGTGGTAGCGGCCTTCGCGAAGCACCACGCGCACTTGGGTGGGGCCCAGGATTTCCAGGTCGGCAGGCTTGCACGGCGCCGCGTCGCCCAGATCCATGCCCTCGGCAAAGCGCGCCACGGCATCGGCGGGCAGCGGCTGGTCCAGCTCTGCCAGATACGCCTTCTCCACATGCCGCCGCGGGCTGGTCAGGGCGTGGTTAAAGCCACCGTCGGTGGTCAAAATCAGCAGCCCAGTCGTGTCTTTGTCTAGCCTGCCCACTGGCGCCAGGTCGCGGTGCTGCCACTGCGGCGGCACCAGCTCCAGCACGATCGGGCTGGCGCCTTCTTCGGTAGAGCTGACGTAGCCTTTGGGCTTGTGCAGCACCAGGTGGATGTGCCCGGGAGGGCGGACCAATTGGCCGGTCTCTCCAGGGGTATCGGCGGTGACCGTGTGCTGGCCTGGCGTCACCTGGCTGCCGGCGTCGCGGACAACGACCCCGTCCACCAGCACCCTGCCTGCGCGAATCCAGCGCAATACTTCACTTCTTGAGGTTGACGTGCCTTGGCTGACGTATCGATCTAATCGCATGGACGGCAGTATCTAGCGCTGTGCGCGCTTGTGCAACCGGCGCCGCGGGGTCCCGGAACGCCGTAGCCCGATCAACGCCAACCGCCGCAACTCGCGCCGTCTTGGCCTGTCCAGCGCCTGCGGCTGCGGCGGCAAGCCTTTGGGCCGCGGCCCGGCAGCAGGCCAGCGGGTGCCACCGGTGACAGGCCCCCATTTTGCGCTACAATCCCGCGGCCGCCCCTGCGGCAAGGGCCCCTCATGCACAAATTCTCATGGAAAACCTGGCATCTCGTTGGCATCGGTGGCATTGGCGTCTCTGGCGTCGCACGCCTGCTCAAGGCCAAGGGCCTCAATGTCCAGGGCAGCGACGTGCGCGAGTCGCAGATCACCCTGGCGCTGCGCGATGAGGGGATTGCGGTGCACATTGGCCACGCCGCCGCCAACCTGCAGGGAGCCGAAGTCGTGGTGCTGTCTACGGCGATTCCTGAGACCAATCCAGAGATTGTCGCTGCCCGCGCTGCCGGCATTCCGGTGCTGCACCGCTCAGAGGCCCTGGGCTGGCTGGTCGGCGAGACACGCTCGGTCGGCGTGATCGGCACCCACGGCAAAGGCACCGTGTCTGGGGCCAGCGCCTGGCTGCTGCAAGAAGCCGGCTGGACTCCTGGCTTTGTGATCGGCGGGCTGTTGCTCAACTGGGGCATCAACGCCCAGCCCGGTCGCGAACTGGCGCCTCCTTCGCCCCACGCTGGCGAGCGCTGGCTGGTCGCAGAAGTCGACGAGTCCGATGGATCGCTGGTCAATTCCCACCCGGTGGTCGCACTGCTCAACAACTTGGAGCTCGATCACCTGCACTACTACCCAGAGTGGCCCAAGCTCGAAGCGGCCGTTCTGCAGTATTTTCAGGGCAATCCCAGGCTGGAGACAGCGGTCATCAACAGCGACGACGCCGGCTGCCAAAAGATCCTGGCCAAGCTGAGTCTGCCCTCGGCGCGGCTGGTCACCTTTGGCTTTGAGGGCACGCCGACCGTGCGCGGTATCGACCTGCGCACCGAGCGGATGGGCGGGCATTTCGCCATAGAAGTTCAAGAAGACGGGCTCTACCGCCGCCTGGGCGAAGTCGAGATCCGCCTGCCCGGCAAGTACAACGCCAGCAACCTGCTGGGCGCGGCCGCACTGGCGTGGAGCCAGGGGGTGGCGTTTGCGGTGATTCAAAAGGCCCTGCCGGAGTACAAAGGGCTGGAGAATCGCTTTACTTTGATGGATGCAGCCGGCGTGGAAGTCGTCAAAGACTACATCAGCCATCCAACCGGCATTCAGCGGGTCCTTGAAGCGGCGCGCGCCCAAGCCCAGGGGCCGGTCATTGCGGTGTTCAAGCCCTATCGCTTCACCATGATCCACTACCTGATGGCCGATTATCAAAAGGCGTTTCGCGACGCCGACCGGGTAGTGGTGACCGAGCTGTACACCGCCGGCGAAGTGCCGATCGCCGGCACCGACGTCCATGTGCTGTGCGACAACATCCGCCAGGTCACCCCAGACGTGACCTATGTCCACTCTCTGGAGGAGATTCCGCCGTGGCTGCTGGCCGAGGTGGCGGCGCCGGCCACCGTGCTGTTCTTTGGCGGTGACGACCTGTTCCGCACCGCCGATGCCTACGCCAAAGAGCGCATTGCCCTGTACGGAGGCGCCACGCCATGACCCACCCTGACTCCGCGCCCCTCTTCATTGAAGACGCCGCCGAGCCCGACCGCGCTGGCCTGCGCAACCTGCAGCTGGCCACCCAGGCGCAGTGGCAGGACCTGACCGGCGCCAGCTTTACCGTGGTCGGCTTGGGCAAGTCCGGCGTGGCGGCGGCCAACGCACTGGTCGACCGCGGTGCGCTGGTGCTGGTCGTCGACGATGCCCCAGAGAGCAAGCTGACGGCTCAGCTTTCTTTGCTCGACCGCCGCGTCCAGGTCAGCTGCGGCGGTGGCCCTGCTGGCAGGCGCGGCGACCTGTTTGTGGTCTCGCCGGGGATCATGCCGCACAGCCGGCGCTTTGCCGAGGTGAAGGCCTTGGCCTGCGCTATCCTCTCTGAGATAGAGCTGTTCTACCGGCTTGACCGCGCCTCGGTGGGCGGCTTGGGCCATCCGCTGGTGGCGATCTCGGGCACCGATGGCAAGACCACCACCACGCTGTGGACGGCCCACCTGCTGCGCAAGGCCGGCATGGAAGTCGTCATTGGCGGCAACATTGGCGACCCGCTGTGCGGCTTTCTGGGGCACTTGAGCGACAACGCGGTGGTAGTGGCTGAAGTCTCTGCGTTTCAGCTGTACACCACCTCGATGATGCGCCCGCGCGCCGCGGTGGTCACCAACATCGCGCTGGACCACATGGACTGGTTCCAGAACGACCTGACTGCCTACGTCCGCACCAAGTGCAAGGTCGGCGACCAGATGGGCCCGGGAGACACCCTGCTCATCAATGGAGACGATGCCGAGCTGATCAGCGACAGGCAGCGGTTGGCCGACGGCGTCCCCCACGCCTGGCAGCCGTTCTCGGTTGTGGCTGTGCCCGACCGCGGCTTGGGCTTTGACGGCGAGATGCTGTGGTGGTCGCTCGCGGCCGGCAGTCGCGTGCCGCTGGTTCGGGCCGACGAGCTGGGCTGCCACGGCGCATTCCCCATCACCGGAGTGCACAACGTAGAGAATGCCTTGGCAGCGTCTGGACTTGCCATAGCCCTGGGTGTGCCCGTCGACATGGTCCGCCAGGGCCTGCGCGATTTCAGTCTGCCGTCGCACCGCATTGAGCCCGTCGGGGCCATTGGCGACGTCCGCTTCATCGACGACAGCAAAGCCACCAACCCCCACGCCGCCATCGCCGGCCTGCGCGCCCTGCAGCCCACCGACGGTGGCAAGCTGGTCTGGATAGCCGGGGGCTCAGAAAAGGACGCGGACTTTGGCGAGCTGGGTGATATTGCTGGGCAGATCGCCAGCTCTGCCATCTTGATTGGCCAGACCGCCGATCGCATTGCCGCCTGCCTGCCGCCCTCTCTGCCGGTGCACCGCGCCGCGACACTGCAAGAGTGCATCCCCCTCGCGCTTCAGCTGGCCGGGCCGCGCGGGGTGGTGCTGCTGAGTCCGGCTTGCGCATCCTATGATATGTTCAAGAGTTATGCGCATCGCGGCGATGTGTTCAAAGACAGCGTCCACGCCTTTGCCAAGGTGCTGGCGGCCAAAGCCCGCTGACCGCCAAGCTCCACTGGCAGGCAGAGTCCGCTAGCAGGCAGAGTCCGCTGGCACGCAGAGTCCGCCGGCCACTGCCTGCCCCCACGCAACCGCCAAGAGCAGGGCGCCAAGCTCACCTGCAGGGCTGGGCGGCGCCGGCCTGACGCAACGGTCTTGGTACCAGCCTGGGCCCTAATCCGGCAGAATCCGCCGGCACTCCAGGTAGTAGCGCTTCTCCCACGGCTCGCCCATCGAAAACGTCTTGCGGGGCAGGGCGCCGTCCAGGGCTACGGTAGAAAACAGCTCATCCTTGGGCATCGCCGGCAGCAGAAAGCCGGCGTGGCCGGGCTGCTGGCCCAGCTCCAGGGTCACTTCGGCGCCGTGCACGTAGTCGATGTGCTCGGCCGCGCCTCCGGCCAACCAGCGGTCCAGCCACGTCTGCAGGGTCGCCACCGGCAAATGCTGCTGCGGCTTGGCAAACTCGGCGATCCAGCTGCCCTGTGCGGTCACCAGACCCACCACGTGACCGCGGTGTTGAGCCACCGCCTGGGCCAATTCGCCAGCGTTGAGCGGTGATAGCGTTACCGCGGAGCCAAAATCCCGCTGCAAAGCCGCCAGCGGATCCTCTTGGACCCCAAACAGCACGCGGTGGATCGGCTCAAAGCTCAAGCCGGGGTCGTGCAGGTTCATGACCTCGACCAGGGCCCAGCGCGCCGGGTGATCCAGCACCGCCTGCAGCGCCACCCCCTGGTCCAGCAGCCCCTGCCGCGTGGTCTCCCACACGCTCTTGGCCGTGGCCAGAGAGTGGTTGCCGTCGCCGACCGCAAACAGCAGCACCGGCGTCTGCGGGCTCAGGTGATGCTGTTCGGCAAACGGCTGGGGGTCGGCCAGCACCTGCAGGGCCTGCCACAGCCCCGCCTCGGCCTGCTCGGTCACCGCCCAGCCGCGCACCCGCCCGCCACCCTGCATGAGCGCGATGTCATACAGCGGCCGAAACTGCTGGCGCTGCGCGGCCAACGGCCCAATCGCCGCGTGGGCCGGGTCGTCAATCAGCAGGTGGATGTGCGGCAGCTCCAGCGGCGCCTCTTGGCGAACCCGCACCCGCGGCGGCAAGCGCTCTAGGATGGTGCCCTCGGTGGCGCGGATGAGGCTGGTGGAGCCGCGCCGATAGTCGTAGGCCTCCAGGTCGACCTCAGCGACCACGCCGTAGCGGGTCCGCGGGCCATGGGGCCCGTCGGTCGTTCGCTCTACCAGGACGCAGCCGCGGTGCTCTTGCAGCAGGCCCTGGCGCAGAACATCATGCATCGCCTGGTGAATGGCGGCAATGCGCTGCTCATCGCCCGCGCCCAGGTAGATCTCAGGCAAGATGAGCCGCAGCGTGCTGGGTTGGTCGCCGACGTGGGCCTCGGTCTGCTGCCAGTAGCGAGGCTGACTGGTGTACTGGTCGCAGGCGACGACCGGCCACAGCGGCAGGTGGACGCTGGTCCCAGGGATCAGCAGGTTGGGTTGGCGAATGGCGATAGTCGGCATAAGGCGAGCAGTCCCCTTGGGCCCCGGCGGGGCGACGTAGGGTAGATCGGTTCGGGGCGAAATCCAACAGCGCTGGCCATTTTGGCTGCCGCAGCGCTGCCCTGCACACCGCCACGCCTGGCGGACGTCGCTTGCGCGTCCACGGTCTCCAGCGCAGCGACGGCCTCGCGATCGCCGCCGCCCAAGCGGCCCCACCAGGACGCCGCAGCGGGCCAGCCGTAGCCTCCCCAGCGAACCGTCTCTGGCGCTACTGCACGCCGACCTTGGGCGCCGCGGTAAACAGAATCAGCAGGTCGTTGTCGGTAAAGCTGAGGCCCATGCCGTAGAAGAAATCGGCCCGCGATCGCGGCAGCAGCAGCTCGTCGCCGCCGACCCAGGCGAACAGGTGGGGCAGGAAGTACCACGTCACCGACGCACGCAGCCGCGGCATCGGCCCATCGGTAAAGCGAAAGATATCCGCAGAGATGGCCAGCTTGCTGCGGACCAGATCCAGCTCGGCGCCACCACCCGCCGTGTTCTCGATCAGGCCGCCCCGCAGGGTCAGCCCGCCAAAGCGCCGGGCGTACTGCAGGCCAAAGCGCACGCCGCTCTCGGTCTCGACAAAGCTCTCTGTCAGCTTGGGCGGTTCGGAGCCACCGGCGCTGCTGGTCACCCGCGAAAAGCTGCGGCTGATCGGCAGGTTGTCCTGGTGTACGGTTGCCAGCACGTACTTCTGTTCGTTGGGCTGCAGCCGCAGGCTCAGGTGCGACTGCCACGCACGCGCCCCGGGGTCCTGAGCGTGGATCGCGTGGGCGGCCAGGCGGTAGTCCACCCCCACCTCCATGTCGATGTAGCGCCTGAGCAGGTTGGAGGTGCTGCTGAGGATTTGCTCGCTTTCCTTGACCAGGGTGTCATCCTTGAGCAGCCGCCCGATGTTGCCCTTGCCGGCGGCCACATCGCCCGCCACCTGGTCGGCGCTGGCGAGCACGCGGTCCAGCTTGGCCAGGGCGTCTTGGGCCTTCTTTAGCACGCTGGTCACGGTGCCCACGGTGTCGTCGACCCCTGCCTTGTTGCGGCCAATCAGGTCGCGAACCTGCGCTGTCACCACTTCGACGTGATCCAGGCTGCGCAACAGCGAAGCGCTGCCGGTGTCCACGGTGGTAGACGTGCGCGACACCACAGCATCCAGCTTGTCGCTGAGCTCTGACAGCTTGACGGCGGTGTCGGCAAAGCCTTGCAGGCCGCGGTCCAGCTGTCCGCCCGGGGCCAGCACGCCGCTCGACAGACGGTCGCGCAGACTGGCCGTGGTTTGCGCCAGATTGCGGCTGGAGTCGACCAGGTTCTGGGTGATCTCGCCGATCTTGTTGGCCCCGCTCTCAGAGCCCAACACTTCAGCCGCGTTGTGGGTGATCTTTTGGATGTCGCTGGCGATCTGGTCGATCTTGGGCACAATTTCCGCGGCCTTGTCCATCTTCTGCAGGGTTTGCTGCATGGCTGTGGCGGTAATGACAATGGGAATCTCGTCATTGGGCTTCAGCTTTTTGCCGTCGATGCCCGGGGCCAGCTCCAGATAGTAGTCGCCCAGCAAGCTGGCCTGCAGCCGGGTCAGCACCGCGGCGTTCTTGAGCTTGCCATCTGGCCCCGCCAGGCCGCCGTAGACGGAAATGCCCTCTAGCAGTCGAAGCCTGACATCGACGCGCTGGCCCTTGAGCTCCAGGCGCTCGACTTCGCCCACGCGCACGCCGGCAATGGTGACCTTGGTGCCGACCGCAATGCCGGTGACGTCGTCAAAATTCGCGCGCAGGCTGTAAGTTCCGGGCCCTGAGCCGATGCCGCGGTTGCTGTAGACCACGCCAATGATGACGGCGGCCAAGCTGGCCACGACCAGGAGCCCCACGGCAATGGCGCTGCTGCGAGTGCTCATGCGGCCCCCGGTGGTGCTGTAGCTGCGGCAGGGGGCGCGGTGGCCGCCTGCAGAGGCCCAGTGCCGCTGACAAAGATGAACCTGCGCACCACCGGATTGCTGCTGGCCTTGAACACGGCCGGCGAGCCGACCTCAACTATCTGACCCTCGTGGAGCATCGCAATGCGGTGGGCGATCCGAAAGGTGCTGGCCATGTCGTGCGAGATCACCACCGAGGTCACCTGGAGGCGCTCTTGAGTCTCAGCAATCATGTCATCCACTTGAGTAATCATCACCGGATCCAGGCCGGTGGTGGGCTCGTCATAGATCAGGATCTGCGGTCGCAGAATCGTTGCCCGCGCCAGGGCGACCCGCTTGCGCATACCGCCGGACAGCTCACTGGGAAACTTCAGCTCCGCGTAGTCGACCTTGAGCTCTTGCAGCGCCGCCATCACCCGTTCGCGCTCTGCGGCTTTGGACAGCTTGAGGTGCTCGCGCAGCGGAAAGGCCACGTTGTCATACACACTCATCGAGTCAAACAAAGCCGCATTCTGAAACAGCATTCCAAAATGCTTGCGCGCTTCCAGCAGCTCCAGGTCGCTCATGTCAAACAGGTTTCTGCCGTGGAACCGCACCTCGCCGCGATCGGGACGCAGCAGCGCCACCAGGTGCTTGATGAGCACGCTCTTGCCAGACCCAGAACCGCCAATAATAACCGTGATTTGCCCAGTAGGAATGTCCAGGTCGATGCCGCGAAGCACCTGTTGGTCGCCAAAGGCCTTGTGCAGCCCAAGCACCCGCAGGATCGGCTCGCCAGAGGTAGTCTGGTCAGCTTGGGCGGCGTCATCCTGGTTGGCGGCAGCTGTGGTCATCAATTCCTAAGGAGTTCCAGATACTCACCGCGGTTGGTCGGCTCCATGCTCGCGGCAGCGGCGCACCTTGCCCGGCGTCCTGCGGCCAAAGCATAGCCGTGCTGCGGCGTTCGCCAAGATTTCCGATCAGATCCCGGCCAGCCAGATCACAGCTAGCCACTCCGGTGCTGCGCTCGCGACCATCCGCCTGCTTGACCGGCGTGAATCCCTTGACAGCCCTGCGCTTCGGCCCCAGCATCACAGCGGCGCGGCGAACGCGCGGTGTCGCTATATCGGCATGACTCCAGCACCCCTCCTCATGATTCGCATCCTCAATGGGGACCTTCAGGGCCAGTCCTTTCCTGTGGGAGAAGGTCTGACCATCGGTCGCGCCAACACCTGCTCGCTGTTTGTGCCAGACGGCCGCGCCTCCAGAGAGCATGTGCGGCTGGCCTATCGCGGCGAGCGCCTGGTCGTCACCGACCTCAAGAGCCACAACGGTACCTTCGTCAATGGCTTGCGCACAGAAGAGGCGGAGGTGCGCGCCGGAGACGTGCTGCGCATCGGCACCACTTTGATGGGCATTGAGCCAGTCAAGCCGACGGCGGACGGCGCCGTGCGCGTCATCATCGATGTACACCAGATCGCCCCTCAGATTGTCAGGCCGATTGCGACCAATCCTGCGTCCAACGCGGCCAAGCACCTAGATGCGGAAGAGTACCTGGAGTCGATGGGCGTGTCCCAGACGATTTCAGCGGACATGAACTCTCTGCAGTTGCTTAGAAAGACCCGCCATTTTGCGATCCTGGTAGAAGTCAGCCGCGCCCTGCAGCGCTACTCCGATTTGCAGGAGTCTCTGCCCGGCACCATCGACCTGGTGCTGCAAGTGCTGCGAGCCGACGTCGCGTCGGTGGTGTTGCTAGACGACGAGGGGCGCCTGGTGCCCAACCTGCTCAGAGAGCGCATTCCCGGCGCAAAGGGCGACGTTTTCCGCAGCGGTGTCCTGTCGGGCTCCAAGGTCATTTCCAAGACCGTCGCTGACATGGTCCTCAAAGACCGCTGCGCCGTTGTCACCGCCAACGCTGCAGATGACGCCCGCTTTGCCGGAGCTGAGTCGATTGTCATCAACAACTTGCGCTCGCTGATGGTGGTCCCGGTCCTGGTCAACGATGCGATGCTGGGCTTTGTTGAGATAGAGAACCGTCGCAGCATCAACGCCTTTGACGAAACGGATCTGCACTTTGTCTCGGTGCTCGGGTCGATGATCGGCATTGCCTTGAACCACCTGCGGATCCAGCAGTCCAGAGAGCGGGTGATCCAAGAGCTTCAAGCAGCCAGGGACCAGTTGCTGGCCACCCAGCAGCGGCTGCTGATCGCCGAGCGCATGGGCACGCTGGGGCGGCTGGCCAGTGGCATAGCCCACGAGGTCAAGAACCACCTGAGCCCGCTGTTGCTGGCGGACCTGATTGCGAGTAAGTACCCACAAGATAAGGAGATCTGCGAAGCCTCTGACATGATGATTGAAGCCCAGCGCCGCATTCTAGGGCTGGTGGATGAGATTCGCCAGTACGCGGCTGGTGGTCGCGGCCACGTGCTCTCTGATCCGTGTGATTTGGCCAGTTTGGTCGCTGGGGTTGCGCGGTTTATTGTCTGTGACCGTTCGCTGCAGGGCGTCAACATCGAGGTCAAGGCGCTTAGCAGCCCGGTCGTCTACATCGACGCTGGCCGAATGCGCCAGGTCATCATCAACCTGGTCCGCAATGCCAGCGAGGCGATGGGTGGCCAGGGCACTGTGGTTGTCGAGGTCGATGCGTCGGAAGATGCCGCCGTCGTCTCAGTCTCTGATCACGGACCCGGCATCACGCCTGAGGTGCAACCCCGTATCTTTGAAGCCTTCTTTACCACCAAGGGCGAGCGCGGGCTGGGCCTGGGCTTGGACATCTCCAGGCAGATTGTTCGCGCCCACGGTGGCTCGCTGGGCTTTACCACCGAGCTGGGCAAAGGATCCAAGTTCTCTGTGACCTTGCCCATGCGGGCGCCCTCGGCCGACGGCACAGAGAGCGATTCCTACGCCGAATTCGAAGACCTGACCACCGATCCCGGCTGCATTCGCCTGCCCCCCATTGACTGATCCTCTCCGTTCTTGCCTGCCTGCCTTGCCGCCCCTCTCTTTCTTCCTCAGCCTTGATCGCACCTCCAGGAGCCCATGAGCGTTTTGGCTTTGCAGCGCCGCCGCGGCGGTCATCAGGTTGGCGAGCCAATCGAGCTGCGGCGTATTGCGGTGGTGCGCAAGGCCAGCGCGATCGACCTGCTTGAGCGCCGGCCCGACGCCAAGCTGCAGGGGGCGCTGGGCGGGCACGATCCCCTGGCCGAGCGGGTGCTGCAGGCCCACCTAGAGAACCAGGCCAGCGCCGATCAGGTCGAGCGCGAACTCAAGCAGCGCAGCCTGGACTATCGGGTGGTCGCCGCCTTGACGCCGCGGCTGGCGCGCTGGGCCGACCTGGTCGTTTCCGTAGGCGGAGACGGCACTTTCTTGAGGGCCTCCCACGCTGTGCACGCCTGGGGCGATGGAGTCGGCGCACCCATGCTTGGCGTCAACAGCGCCAGCAGCTCGGCGGGCTTCTTCTGCTCGGCCACCGCCCAAACCTTCGGCGCCCAGCTAGACCGCATAGCCGCGGGCCAGCTGCGTAGCCGGCCGCTGTGGCGCATGGAGATCCTGGTCAACGGCGCAGTCGTCGGCCACCAGGCTCTCAATGACGTGTTGTACGCCCACCGGGTGCCAGCAGAGACGTCGCGCTACACCCTCAGTCTGGACGGCATGTCGCAAGAGCAGAAGTCCTCTGGCATCTGGGTGTGCACCGCCGCGGGCTCCACGGGGGCCATGCGCTCCGCCGGCGGCTCGGTGCAGCCCATGGACAGCCGCGAGCTGCAGTACCTGGTCAGAGAGCCCATGGACTGGGCTCTGAAGGGTGAGCCCCTGCTGAAAGGCTGTTTCTCTGGCGAATTGCAGGCGGTCTCGCGGATGGTCTCTGGCGCGCTCTTCATCGACGGCGGCAACCTGCGCGTGCCCTTTGGCTTTGGCGACCGGGTGATGTTCCGCGGCTCAGTCCTGCCGCTGGCGTGGTTTGCCCCGCCCGAGCTCGACCAGCGCCGGCGCGCTCTGACCCAGGTGCTGGCGCCGACGACTTGATCCCTTTGCCCGCTTTGCGCCAGTTGCAGGCTGTGGCCAACCGGCTCTAGGGCAGGGCGGCTAGTACCTCAAACCCCAAGTTCGTTCGGGGGTCCGGACCGGACGTGGTTTGGGGTACGGAGAAAGACCCAGCAGTAGTAGCCAAGACCTGTGCACAAGAGCCGGGTGTAACCCGGTTCGAATTAACGGTCTTGGGTACTAATCGCCTGCAGTCAGCTCGGGCTCCAGCGTGGCCCACGGGCCCGGCGTCCGCTGCGACAGCCCGCGGCGGCGCAGACCCACCAGTGCCAGCCCGGGCCGCTGGCTGTGGCCCAGCGCACAGGTGTCGCGATAGACCTGGGCTACTGCCGGCTCGGCAGTGGCCTTGGGCTCCAGGTAGCGGCCTTCTGCCCAGGCCTGGGCCAGGATCTCAGCCTCGCTGGCGGTGACCCTGGCCACCAGCTGGCGGCGCAGGTACTGACCGCAGCGCCGGCAGCGCGGTTCGTGGCCCAGGTTGGCCAGCGACCGGCTGATGAGCAGCGCCACAAAAGCCAGCTCTGCACCCAGGACCGCAGCGTGAACTGGCGTGGGCAGCGGCCACACCCGCTGGTGCTCCAGCCCGCGGTGAATCACCACGCCCGCCCGCCATTGCTGCAGCCACGCCCCGGTGGGCCCAGGCTGACCCACCGCCGCCTGCAGCCCCAAGTCGACCAGGGCCTCGGGCGAGTCGACCCCCGCCACCAGCAAGTCCTCAGCGCTGGCCTCGGGATACGCCTGCACCCAGCGCACCTGATCGTGCCAGGCGCCCCAGGCGTCCGCTGCCAGCAAGGCAGCTGCTTGCACCAGCGTCAGCGTGGTCGCCAGCGGCCAGCGCATCTGCCCCGGAGCCAGACCAAGCAGGTGCAGCACGGCGACCGCCAGCGCGCCCAGCAGCAGTGCCCCCGCCACATCGTACAGACCAAAGACCAGCAGGATCCGCCCCGCCAGGCCAAGGGCAGCGCCCAGCAGCGCCGCGCACGGCAGCAGCACCAGCCACGCAACTACCCATCGAAACCTGGGGCTGCGCAGCAGAGAGGGGGCGGGATGCAGGGCGTTTTTCCTGGGTGAGGAGAGCGGCTCCCCAAGGGCCAGCGACTACTTGGCCGGGTAGAGCTTGGCCACGGTCACGGCGATATCAATGAATTCCTTGACGCGATCGCCGCTGGGCGGTACCTGCCAGCAGGTCACTGCGCAGATGGCGTCGTGGACGCGCACATCCACCGGGTCGTAGTTGCGCAGCTGAAAGCCCACGTCGCCCGACAGCAACTCTTCGGCCTTGGCTCCGTCAGACAGGCGCAGCTTGTAGCCTTCTGGAACGCGCTGATCGTGAACCTCGGGCGAGTGCAGATCGGGCAGGTCCAGGCCAGACGGCGGCGCCAGCGGGCCAAAGCGCACCACCACCGCGGGGTCGACGTTGGACTCGACCACTACCCGCAAGAAGCGATCGCCCTGGCCAGCCTCTGGAGGACTCGATTCTACCTTGATTTTGGTCCCTTGGTACGTTCCCGTCAGCACCGTGTGGGTCTGGCCCTGCTCAACGGTCAAGTTCAGCTTCTGGCCTGCCTGCACCACCGGGTCAATGCGCCGCCGCGCCGACCGCAGTGCAGCCAGAGCGCCTACGGCCAGGGCCAAGCTGGCCGCCACCACCGCTGAGGTCTTGACCGGGTCGTAGTCTTCGGGCGCCGGGGTCCGCTCGATGCACTCGTCTACTGCTTCGGCGCGCTTGGCCGTCTCGGCCACCTTGATGCAGGCCTCAATGGTCTGGGCAGGCCGCTTGATGTAGTCGACCTTCTTGACGGCGGCTACCTTGGTCTTGGCATCCTTGAGGATGGCCTGGAATTCAGGGGTCTTGCGCAGAGGCTCGGCGTCGTCATACAGGGCGTCGGCGTCCTGACCGGCGCGCTTGGCCTGCTCTTTCTTCTTGGACTGGTACTGGACCAGCGCGTTTTCTTCTTCCAAATCGCCGCGAAGATTGGCTAGCTTGTCCGCCTGCTCTGGACTGGCGATGTGGACTTCGGTGCAGCTGGTGGTGGCCAAGCCCAACGCCAGCCCCACCAGTGCGAGAGTCGCCGTAGTGGGCATCCTGTGGCTCAACCGCTTGCGGTGCTGCGCGAGTGTCTTCATTGGCTTGGCCTCCCAATCCAGTTTGGGCCCGGAGGCCCTGGTCGTCGTCCGGTCGCTGTCGTCGTCGGGTCATGGTCAGTGCGGGGGTTACGGTCAGTGCTGGGGGCGCTGGTGCCGTGGGGGGCACCTTCGCTGCGGGAGTCTCTTCTGCGGCGGGCAGTCGGCACTCCCCGCCGGAGCCAGAATCCGCAGCCTCGATCAGGGGCCAGCAGGGAACGGGCCCTTGCGGACAACGTTTCCATCGCGCGGACCGGTGGCAATTTCTTCCCCCCAGACCCACCCTTTAGACCTCCGTGAACTCGCCACACGTCCAACCCTACCACGGGTCGCCAAACGTGGCAATTTGCTCGCTCGGCGGGTTGCGCCCCTCCGCCGCAGTGGAGGGCCCGCAGCCGATAGCGGGGGTCGCGCAGCCTGCGCTCGCCGCGGCCAGCGGCCTGCGATCTTGCAGGCTGTGGCATTCGCGCTGGGGTCTGGGCATGCTGCGCAAGGTCCCCCAGGACCGCGGCGAGCGAGGTAGGTACTCTATGGTCCAGCGCGGCACAGCGGCAGGCAAGGCGGGGCTTGGGGCCGCGGACCGATGCCTGCGGCGCAGGGCCTTGGCCAGGCTGGCCCAGGCGCTGCTGTGGTTGCAGCTTGGCGCCCTGGTCGGCGCACCCAGTGGCTGGGCCGCGCGGGTACAACTGCGGATTCGGACCGAGCTGGGCCTGAGTTGGACGGTGAGACCCGGAGGCGTCGCGCTGTCCGGCAGGCTGGTCGATGCCGCAGGGCGCGGGGTGGCTGCAGCACCGTTGGCGGTAGCGGTAGCGGTTGCGGGCGGAGAGCGCCGCACCGCAGAGGCACTCACTGACGCCCAAGGGCGCTGGGTCTGGTCGGCCGACCTGCCCGATGTGGCGGTAGGTGCTGAGGTTCACGTAGAGGCCGCCTACCAAGGTGACGCCAGCCGCGGCGAGGCGCGGACCGAACAGACCTTCAACATGGCCAAGCAGCAACTGCAGCTACAGGTCACCTCGCAGCAAAAGCGCTGGCTGCTGGGCGGTCCGCTGTGGACGGAG
>CAIXGW010000029.1 GCA_903919145.1 uncultured Myxococcales bacterium | reverse complement strand
GCGGCCGCGCCGGATGAATCGAGACCACGACTGCCTGTTGAGCGTGTCGGAGGCCTGGATCTGGCTCGTACAAGGGCGTATGCTGCTTGCGCAAATCGCCGACGTCGCATGATCACGGCGACGGCTGGTTGTATGTAAACACCCTCTTAGCGGACGCAGATGGCATTGGCTGTCGTGGTCGGGGCGTACATGGTGCTCAGCGAATTGTTGAAGCCGGCCAACAGCCCATCGCCACTGCTGGGATGTACGTTGCTGCTCCAGTGGGCGGACATGTTCAGGGACCCCATGACCGGATCGAGCGCCGGCAGGTAATTGGCGCGGTTCAGCAGCGACTCCACCTCCTGCAGTTTGGGCAGCCGCCAGCCCTTGCCGTCTTGCTGCAGCGTCGAGCACCAGAGCTTGGCATCGGGTTGGATGATAGGCACTTTGGACTGGACGTACCACTGCAGGCCGGTCAGCGCGTCGCTGGCGATGCTGGTGGCTTTGTCATAGGTGAAGCGCACCTTGGGCACTGACTTGGCGGGCATGCCCCGCACGCAGCGGTAGTTGATGGCGGTGGTGCTGCCCAACACCACTTCGATCAGCCCATGGCTGCCCGACAGCGTGTAGTACCAGCCCGGCTTGAAGCTGCCTGGCGAGGGCACGGCGGACCACATCGCCCCCTGGGGGCCGCTGAAAGCACTAGGCAGCATGGGTGCTTTGGTCAGGTTGCGCACGCTGGCCAGCTCGGCAATGGTGGGCAACCGCCAGTCGCTGAACCCACCCGTCACTTGGGCGTGGCAGTATTTTTGGGCGTCGAGCCAGTTCTTGCCCGAGTCCCAGGTCTGCTGCCACATCAGGCCGGTGACCGTGTCGGTCGCGGTGCCGGCGGTCGGGCCACTGCCAACCACCAGCAACGGGCCGGGATCGTCTGGGCCGATGCCCCACACTGGCAGGTCGGGCACGCACAGAAAGCCCACGGCAAGGTCGACGCGGGTGGTGCCGGTTGGGCAGGTGCACAGCTCGTCGGTGCTGCCGTTGCAGTTTTGGTCCAGGCCGTCGCAGATTTCCTTGGCCGCGGGCGAGACGCTGGCATCGGCAGGGCTGCAGTCACTGGCCAAGAGCGCGGTGTAGCCGCCTTGCCCGCCGGCCGAGCACAGGCACAGCGAGCCGCCAACACCCTAGCCGTCGCCATCGCCGTCCAGGTAGTAGGCCGTGCAGCCGGTGCTGCCGGGTTCGTCGGTGGTGCCGTCGCAGTCGTCGTCCAGCGTGCCGTTGCAGGCCTCGCTGGCGGCGGCCACCACCTCGCCCACGCAGGCGCTGGCCAGCACGCCGCCCTGGCAGGTGCGGGTACCGGCGGTGCAGATGCCCGTGCCGGCGGTTCAGGAGTTGCCGTCGGAGCAGCTGGCGCCCAGGTTGACCGGCGTGGGCGCGCACAAGCCCGTGGTGGGCGCGCACAGGTTCTTGAGGCAAGCGGTGTCTCCGGCCGAGGGGCAGCTGACGGCGGTGGCCGGGTTGGGCTGGCACTGGCCGGTCAGCTTGTGGCAGTAGGGCACGCCGTTGCACAGGTTGCCGTCGTCTTTGCCCAGGCACTCCAGGTCGCTTTGGCACGGGCAGGTGTTTGCCATCTGCGCTGTGCTGTTGCCCGGCTGACCATGGCCGCCTCGCGGCGATCCAGCTCAGGCCGGACCGTCTGCGGGCAGCCTACGCCGCCGCCTTGGCGCCGTCAACGACGTCGGAGTCCGCCCTGACCCAGGAGTATCTCTGGGCCAGGGCAGCGATTTATCGCTTTGAGCTAGGGAGCTACGACCTTGATCGAGCAAGCCGTGGCCGACAAGGTGCCGCCGAACTTCGGCCGGACCTGCGTCTCGCCGGTGCTCAGGGCCGTGGCCAGGCCCACGCCGTCAATGCTGAGGATCGGCGCAGAGAGGTTGCCCCAGCTGGCCGAAGCGCTGACGTCATTGGTGGTGCCGTCGGTCATCTTGGCCATGGCGCGCAGCTGCAAGACACTGCCGGCGGCCACGGTGGAGGTGGCCGGCTCGCACATCAGGCCGGCCAGCGTGGCGTTGCTGACGGTGATGGCCAGGGGGGCGCTGCTGGTGGTGCCAAAGGCGGCGGTCAGGTTGGCCGAACCATAGGAAAGCCCTCGCAGAACAGCCACATCCTTGAAGTAGCCGACCACCTCCAGCGAGGCGACCAACGGATTGCTGATGGCCCAGGTCAAGTTGCTGCCCGCCCAGTAGGGGCCCGGCGCGGGGCTGTTGGCCAGCTTGAACTGCGCCTGGTAGGGCTGGCTGTAGCCCATAGGCACCGAGACGACTGCGGGGCCGCCGTCATCCGCCACCACCGAGATGTCCACCACGGTGCCGGCCACCTGGCTGACGGTGTACTTGGCGCTCAGGGTGTCCAAAGAGGCGACGATCACCTGATTGCCCGCCTGGGTGCCTGTAGAGAATAGCCCGTAGTCATTGATAGATGCGTTGGCCAGTGCCGGTGGCTGCAGCGTCCAGCTGATCGACGGGTTGACGTTGCCGTAGCTGTCATCCGAGTAGCGGAGCATGGCGGTAAACTGCAGCTGGTGGCCGCCGACCGGATAGGTGGCCGAGCCGCCCTGGCTGCCCACCAGGTTGGGGCCGGCGACAATCGACAGTTGCACCGGCAGCTTGCCGCTGACCGTCAAGCTGGCAAACTTGCTGCTGACGCCCAGGTACTGGGCAGAGACCAGGGCCGTGCCATCGGTCTTGCCGGCGAGCACCGAGCCCATGCCATCGGCCATTGGCTTGGCGATCAGTGGGTTGTTGGAGGCATAGCTGGCCACGCTGGTCAATTCGTAGACGCGCGCCCCACTGCCGGCGACAAAGGACCCCTTGGCTTGATACTGCGCTACCATGCCGCGCGGCACCGACTGGGCCGTGGGGCTGAGCAGCAGCTCGTCCAAAAAGGCCGTGCCCACCGTCACCTTGGCGCTGTCGGCGACCAATTCGCCTGGGCAGGCGCCGTTTTGCACCGTCACCGCCGCCTGCAGGGTTGCCGTCTTGTTGGCTGGCGCACCCAGCGCCACCCTGCCGCGGCCCGTCTGGCCATAAGTGGGGCCCAGATCTAGCAGGTTGTCAGGATCCTGGACGCTGTACTGAGGCACGCAGGGAAAATTGCTGCCATCAGATGTCGCACAGGCCGCCGCCAGCGCAAACGGCACCCCTGCCGGCCAAGTGACGTCGGCCGCCGGCTCGGTCAGCGCCACCGTCTTGACGCAAGCCCCAGACACCGCAATGGCCAGGGTGTTGGACAGCACCGTGCCCACTTGGGCAAAGTACTCAGTGGAGCCCATCTTCAGCCCAGACAAGACGTTGGCGCTGCTGACGGCTGCGACTGAGGGGTCCTGGACATTCCACGCCACGGCTGGCGCTGGCAGGCCGCTGAAGTTGGTCTGGCCGTCGCTGTAGATGGCGCTGACGGTGACCGGGACTTGGCCGTTCTTGTACGTCGAGGTCGCGGCGGAAAGCTGCAGCGACTTCAAGGCGACGGCCACAGCCACCACCTCATAGCTTGGCGACCACGCGCCGTGGTAGTTGGCCCACACCGCGGCCGTGCCGGCGCCGACCGCCTTGGCGAGACCGGCCAGACTGCCGCCACTGGCGATGGTCACCTTGGCGGGGTCGGTGGAGTAGAACTGCGCCGACTGGGTCACCACAAACTCGCGCTCTGACTGCTCGGCGGTACAGGTTGCTGTGGCGGTGTACTTGGCGGTCGCCGTAAATTGGCGGGTCGCGCCAAGGGGCAGCTTGCCAAGGGTGGGGGTGGCAACCTGGATGACCGGTGCGCCACAGGGTTGCACTTCTACGACCAAGTCTGCCTTCTTGCCGTTGGTCGTCAGGGCCGAAACCAAGGTCAGCCCCGGGCCCTGGGCCAGCAGCGCGCCGCTGTTGCTGACGCTTGCCACCAGCGGATTTTGGCTGTTCCACTGGGTGCCCACGCCCGCGGTCACATTCTTTTGCGACCCATCGGACATGTAGGCCTGCGCCACCAGCTGCACGGACTCGCCAAGGGGCACCCGCCGCGCCGTGGCCGGGGCGATGGGCTGGGGCAGAATCGCCACGGATTCCATAGACGCGCTGGAGACAGTGACCGCCGCCTGGCCGTACAGGGTGTGCTTGGTCAAGTCGCCGCCGGCGCAGACGTTGTCGCTCGTCAGCTGGAACAGCACCTGGGCCGAGCCCTGCGCCACGGCCTGGAAGCGGTTGGCGTTGCCTGGCACGGCGCCCAGATTGGCCAACAGGCTGGCAGAGGCGCTCCACGCCCCGGCTTGGCTGACGGTGGTGAGACCGCCGCTGGTGTCAGAGGCCAGGGCATAGAAGTCCATGGTTTGGCCCAGGGATAGGCCGACCTTGCCGGGCAAGAGCGCTGCGCTGCTGAGACAAGAGCCAGACACGCCCACCAGGAATTCGCGGCTGATCGCGTCTTTGAGGAAGGTCAGCTTGACCTGCGAGGTCGTGGTGGTGTTCCAAGAGGCGATCTGCGTGCCTGCCGCATCAGCCTGGACGGAGACGACGCTGGGGTTGCCGCTGGCCGCCGAGACCAGGTGCGACACGTCAAACGCCGCGCCGTCGCTGTACAGGCCGGTGATCATTAGTGGAACCTTGGAGTTGCGCGGCAGCACCAGCCCGCTGGCCGGGCTGAACTTGAGGTCGGTCAGGGTCGCCGTTGATACCGGCACGGCCATTGGCGCACTGGTCACTCCGCCAAACACGGCTTTGACCTGCGCTGCTCCGGCGCCCGAGCTGGCCAGCGTCCAGGCGCGACCGGGCTCGACAAAAGCCAGCTGGCCCGGGTCAGAGCTGGACCACTGAACGCCTGACGGGTTGTCGACAAAGGTGCCGTCGGACCACTGGATCCGCACGTAGAAGCGCAGATCCATCCCCACCGGCGCGCCCAGCTGCGGGGGAATGGGCGGAATGGTCGTCAGGATTTTCACCGCCTGCAGCGTGGCGCCGCTGACTAGCAGGGTCGCCGTCGCGGTCAGGTTCTTGTAGGCGACGGCCACCGTGGTTGGGCCGGCTTGGGTCCCCTGGTGCTGGGCGCGGATGTCGCGGCCATTGGGAGCCACGCCATAGCTCAGGCCAAGCGAAGGCAGGTTGCTCCAGCTGGCATAGGGGCTGACGTGCAGGGGGCCATAGCTGTTGTAGGTGGCCACGGCCGAGAAGTCCTGGTAGCTGCCCTTGGCGATCTGACCGGCGGCCGGCAGGATGGCCAGCGCGGCCAGCGTGGCGGTGTTGTCGAGCGAGACGGTGGTCGTGTCGCTCACGGGCACCGTGCAGGCACCGGCGACCACGCTGAACTTCAGCTCGCCCGGCGCAGTGGTGCCCACCGATAGGTACCACGTCTGCGGATTGACCAGGCTCGACGACCACACGCCGCCGCTGCCCGGCTGCAGCTGCACCGGTGTCTGTGGCGCATCGCTGTAGTAGGCCAACACGCTCAGCGGCACCTGGACCTGCGCAGGCCACTTGGGATTGGCCTGGACGATCTGGACCTTCTGCAGGCACGCCTGAGACACCGTGACCTGGGCGGCCCGCGAAATCTGGCCCAGCACCACGCCGATCGAGGTGGTGCCCGGCGACACCGCGTTGACGACGCCCTTCAAGCCGGCGGCGTTGCTCGCGGTCGCCACACTGGGGATGCTGCTCGACCAGGTGCCCAATTGGGTGATGTCGCGCACTTGCTGGCCCGCGCAGGCGCCCGACCCGCTGAACTGGCCAGAAGCCATCATCTGCAGGGCAGAACCTTTGGGCAGGGTTGACGCGGGTGGGGTGACGGCGATGGCTTCGAGCTTGAGAGTCGCGCCGTTCAGGGCCGCCGCAGGAGCAGAGGCCGAAGAAGTCAGGCCGCCTTGACTGGCCGTGAGCACCGCTGTGCCGCTGCCAACGATCGTAGCAAAGGCTTGGCCGTTGACGATCTTGGGTGAAGACGCCACCTGGGGCGAGCTGGACGACCAAGAGGCCGTCGCGGTGATGTCACCGGTGGTGCCGTCATCATAGCTGGCCATGGCGGTGCAGCGCACCTGGTAGCCAATGCCGGCGGGCAGGCAGGTCAGCGGACCCTCGCAGGCTACGCCAACCGCTGTGACCTTGGTGGCTTTGACGACCAGAGGTGCCAGGGCGGTAACGGTGCCCAGACGCACCCGCACCATCACCTTGCCGCTGGCGGCGTTGGCAGTGGACAGCAGGGCCGTGACCTCACCCTTGGTGACGACGGCGTGATCGGCATTGGGCGTGTTGGCGAGATCGACCACGTCCCACACGGCGCTGGTGGTCACGTCAAAGGAGCCGCCATCGCTGTAGTGGCCGGTCGCGACCAGGTTGGCTGCCTGCCCCTCTACCATCAGCAGGCTCGAGGGCCACAGGGTGATCGAGGCCAGCTGGACCTGGCTGTCCACGGCGATCTGCACGCCCGGAGAGACCGTCTTGCCCAGCATCGCGGTCAGCGTGGCAGTGCCTTTGCCCATCGCGGTTACCAGACCGCGGCTGCCAGTGGCGTTAGAGACCGTGGCCACGTTGGTGTTGCTGGTCGACCAGGCTACCTGGCTGGTGATTTCCTGGGTGGTGTTGTCGCTGTAGGTGCCAATGGCCTGAAACTGCCGGGTCGCCTTGACCGGCATTGGCAGCGAGACGGCGGGGGCAATGTCAACGCTCAGCAAGGTGGCCCCAGAGACCGTCAGGGTCATTGCCGCAAATTTGCCCTGGTACGAAGCGGAGATCGTGGCTGCGCCGGGCGCCAAACCCGCGGCAACGCCATTGGGGCCCACGGTGGCCACGGCTGGATCGCTGGTCTGCCACAGCGCAGAAGAGCTCAAGTTGACCTTGGAGCCATCGCTCAGCGTCGCCATCGCTTCCAATTCCAAGGTCGTGCCCTTGGCGATGGTCACCTTGCCGGGCAGAAGCTCCATGGAACTGACCACTGCCGGGGCCACAAACAGGGTGGCGGCGCTCGACTTGACGCCTTGGTAGGTGGCGGTAAAGGTCACGGTGCCGCTGGCCACGGCGGAAGCGCTGCCTTGGGCATTGATAACTGCTGTCAAGGGGTTAGAGCTGGCCCAGCTGGCTTCCTGGGTGACGGCCCCGGTGGTGCCATCGCTGTAGATGGCCAGGGCGCTGAACAGCATGCTCGGCCCACCGACAAAGGTCGATGCCACCGGCGGCGCGACCTGCACGGCCGTCACCACCGCATCGGTCACGGTGATCAAAGCCGTGCCGCTTTGCAGGCCCATCTTGCCGGTAATGATGCACTGCCCTTCGGAAAGACCAATGACCACGCCCTTCTTGTCTACGACGGCAATGTCTTCTTTGGCAGAGGTCCACTGGATCTGCGAGGTCACGTCGATCAGCCCGCCGTCGGTCATGGTGGCCATGGCCATCAAGGCCTGCTTCTGCCCCTTGGCCAGCGTCACCAGCGGTGGCGTCAGGGCTACCGAGTCGACCGCTGCCGGCGAGACGGCCAGCGTCGCGATGCCGCTCTTGCCCTGATAGGTCGCCGAAATCATTGCGGCCTTGCCGCCTTGCATGCCTTTGGCCACGCCGACCGTGTCAATGACCACGGCATTGGGGTCGCTGCTGGTCCAGACTGCCAGGATCGACACGTTGACGGCCGAGCCGTCGTCGTAATTGGCCATGGCTACAAAAGCCTGGCTGTTGCCAATGGCCACGGTGGCCAGAGGTGGCGTGACCTGCACGCCCACCAGCTGCTTGGCCTTGACCTGCAGGAAGGCGGCAGCCTCGTAGGAGCCCAAGGTCGCCGTAACGACCGCGGCGCCTGCGGATTTGCCGGTGACCTTGCCGTTGCCATCGACGCTCGCAGTCTCAGGCTCGTTGCAGTGCCACTGGGCCTGGTGGGTGACGTCGGCCGAAGAGCTGTCGTCATACAGCGCCTTGGCGTTGAGCTGCAGGACGCTGCCCACGGTCAGCGCGCCCGTGCTGGGAATCACTTGCAGACTAACAATTTTCTTCTGCTCGACGTAGATCGCTGCCGAGTCGGTGCGCCCGGCATAGGCCGCAACGATGGTGGCGTGGCCGCCTTTGACCGCTGTGGCCGTGCCTGTCGAGTCCATTCGCACAACGGAGAGATTCTCGCTGGCCCACGACGCCTTGGAGGAGACATCGGTGGTCGAGCCGTTGTCCCACGCTGCCGTGGCCACAAAGGTCTGCTTTTCTCCCACCGCCAGCGCGGCATAGGTAGGCGTGACGTGCAGAGCCACCACCTTGGGCGGGGGGGCCACCGCCGCCCGGTTGACCTTGACGGCCGCCTTGGCGGTGCGGGTGCCTACTTTGGCAGAGAGTTCGGCTGTTCCTTCAGCTTTGGCCGTGGCGAGGCCGGTCGCGCCGACGCGCACCACTGCCTCGGCGCTGGAGGTCCAGCTCACCTCCGCGCTGGCCGCCACCGCCTCTACCCCATCAGACCAGATCTCGATCGCTTTGAACTGCCGGGTGTCGCCAATTTCCAGCTCGACCTGGTCTGGGGTCACCCGCAGAGCCACCACTGTGCGCGGGGCGGTCTCGGCCGCCTCGTCGCCGCACCCCGCCATTGCCGCCGGCAGTGCCGTGACCAACAGGGCCACCCTCCAACTGTTCACTTTGGAAAACAACTGCATCACCGACCTCCTTGTGGCTCTGCCAGACTGACGGCTGCGTTGACAAGCTCTGCGAGTTTTGACCCTGCCTGCCGAATTCAGCACTGGTGCTGCGCAGGCGTGCATGGTCTGTGCCATTTGCCGCAACTGGCCTTGCCTCTGCGCTCTGCGGCTTGGACGGCAGCCGCGGAGATGCGCCAGGACGTCGGTTTGCCCAGCCAAAGGGGGCGCTCGCCGCGCAAAATTCCCCACCCGGCCGCCCGAGCGGCCCGGGCAAAACTCCCCGGAAAACTCCCCAGGGGAATGTCTGATCGCTGAAATAGTAGGGTAATTCGCGATCCGCCCCTGCGCGGTCGCCCGGCATGTGGCAGTTGCATTGCCGCGTGGTATGCTGGCCGCCGCCGCGTGGGTCCCCCACCCCAGTTGTGACGCGGCACGGGGGACCCCCTGATTGCCTTGCCTATCGTCCAAGGCTCGCCTGCGCCGCGCCCAGTGGTGGTCGGGTTGCTGGCCGTCGTGATGGCGCTGCTGACCGTGGCGCTGTGGGCGCTGCCGGATGCGGAACTGCGCCAGTCGCGCCAAGCGCTAGACGACTACGCCACAGCCCATTTGATGGAAACGCTGCCGGATTCCTGCGAAACCTGGCTGCAGCGCGACCACTGGCTGGCCATCCGCGACCGGTCGTCTTCCGCTCAGTTTGAGCGGCTGTGCATGGCTGCGCGCGACAGCCAGGACCGCGCTGGGGTGCGCTCGTGGGGCCTGGCCTCGCCGGCTGAGCCTCTGCAATGGCTTACTGCGCCTCTGCTTTTTCCCGATCCCTTGACCCTGCTGGCGGGCCTGTGGCTGCTTGCTGCGCTGGCCGGGCAGCTGATCGAGCGGCAGCGCGGCCGGGCCGAGCTGGCGGCGGTGTTGGCCGCAGGCGCCTGGGTGCCGGCGCTGGCGTGGTCGGCGCTGGCCGGAGAGGCCGCGCTGCCCTGGCTGGGCGGCGCGGCCCTGGCCAGCGCCGTGGCTGCGGCGGCGGCAGCGGC
>CAIXGW010000028.1 GCA_903919145.1 uncultured Myxococcales bacterium | reverse complement strand
CTCGGTGTTGTTGATGTAGCCGCGCTTGAAGGTGATGTTGGAGTACTTGGTGCGACCCGGGCGCTTGCGCAGCACGATGTCGTCGCCGTCCTGGTACTCGATGATCTCGGTCTCGCTGTCGAGGCCTTCCACGTTGCGGAACGCACCCTGGGTGACGCCTTCGATCTCGATCTTGAAGTTGAAGTTACCGATGTGGTCAAATTGACGACGGTTTGGCATGCTATTCTCCTGGCCCCCTTCGAGGGCTGGGCTTCTGATCGCAATCCGACCCGATGTCAGTCTGCGACCCAGCGGCTAGCCCTGGCCGGCGCTCAAGGCACCCAGCCACCGCTTGTTGCTCCGAATCTACTGTCGTCGCCGCCGGCTCGCAACAACCTTGAGGCCAGGGCACCGCGGAGATGGGGCGTGCAGACCCCGATGAATCGCTGCGGGCCCTGCTGCGTCTGCGCGCCGACAAGCTACGGCTTAGGAGGTCTCCATGCGCGCCAAGGGTGAGCCCCGATTGCAGAAAAACCACATTGGACCAGCGGTTTGGGTGTCATGCTGGGCTGTGACGTGGGTGTCTGTGGCTGCGTCTATGTCCGTGGCGGCGTCTGTGTCCGTGGCTGCTGCGGCTCCTCGCTCTCGCCCGGTGGCGGTTGAAAAGACCGATGCCGTACAAGTCATTGCCCACCAAGGCACTCGTGTCGTTGTCAGCGGTGCGCAGGTGGCGCGCTGGCCCCTGGCCATGCCGGTGTGGTGCTTTGAGGCCGCCGGCGACAAGCCCGGTCTGCAGCTGTTTGAAGCCCAGGTGGCCAGCATCAACGGCGATCAAGCTGCGCTCCATGTGGTGGAGACCCAGGCTGGGTTGGTACAAATCGGCGCGATCTGCGAGCCGCGTTTTGTGGCCGAGTCCAGGCGCTGGAACGCCAGTGTAATGAAATTGCAGGCAGATTCTCCTGCGGGTGCCGCGACCCCCGCTCCAGCGGTGCCTGCGGTGACCGTTCGCCATCGCCCGCCAGTCAACGTGGCCTGGGGCAAGCCGATCTGGCTGGAGGCTGTGCTCGACGGTCCCGCCGACAGCGTGCTGCTTTACCTGCGCCAAGGTGCCACCGGCCCCTACCGCGAATGGCCGATGGCGGCCAAGGGCGACGGCCTGTACGGCATCAGCGTGACGCTGGAAGAGCGCGATCCGCCCGACAGCCAGGTGCAGTACTACCTGATCGCCCAGGGCCCAGGCGCTGCGTCCTCCGCGCCGCCGCTGCGCTACGCCGTATTCGCCAACCCCGCTGAGCCGCAAACGATTGGGCTGGACGCCGTGCCCGAGCAGACCCGCGAGCAGCTGGTCGCTCACGGGCCGACCGACCGCGCCAGCCACGGCAAGCCGCTGGAGCTGGTGGCGCAGATCAACAAGCGCTTTACCAGCCCAACGATCTTCTACCGCGCCCGCGGCTCTGGCACCTACCGCGCGCTGCCGATGAAGCCCATGGGCCCAGAGCAGTGGCAGGCGGTAGTGCCGGCCCGCGACGTGGTAGTGCCGGGGCTGGCCTACTACATTGCGGTGATGGACGAAAAAGGCGTGGTCAGAGAGGGATTTGCCTCGCAGCGTTACCCGCACACCGTCACTGTGCTGCAGCCGCAGATCCTCAGCGAAGAAGAGAACCGCAACCGCTTGACCATGCGCTATGGCTATTCGGACTTTGGCACCGCTGGCGACACCTTTCACCAGGGCGAAGCCAGCTTAGAGCGCCTGTTCTTTGGTTTTCTGATCGCCCGCTTGAGCGCCGCCGGCTGGTGGGGAGACAGTCAGCGCAGGGCTGTGATCGCCGGCCCAGATTCGGCCAAGCCGGTGTCGCTGCTGCAGAGCCAGCCGATGCGTTTGTATGTGGGACGGGCTGGCTTGGACCTGCACCTGGGCGACTACGTGGCGGCGTCGGTCGATTTGTCGATGGCCACGTACAAGGGTGGCTCAGGGCTGGGCTATCGCGCGGTGATGCACATCGGAGACGAGCATGTGGCCAGCATAGAGCTGGGCATCGAGCAGGTCTGGCCAGTCGATACAGGCGAAAAATTGCTGGACATCAAGAGGGGGACGTTGCTGGTGCCCCTGGGCGACCGCTGGCGGTTGGCGGCGAGCGCTGCGCAAGAGCAGGTTCTGACCGACGCGCCCAAGGCGATCCGGCTCGGCGTCGGCGTCGAAGTCGACCTGGGCAATCAGCTACAGCTGGACCTGAGCGGCGGTGCGGCTGGCCGGCTCGATCAGCTGGGGCCCACGGTCAACACTGGATTCCGCTTCAAGTTCTAGGCTGGCCTGCGGCTACACGGCCGCCCGACGCTGTTGCCAACCTGCAGGGCGGCTACTACCCTGGTGCGGCGCTGGATCGACCCGGCGCGCGACCAGGGCAGGGTGCCTGCAATGCTGCCATCTTCCAACCATTCGTCCGCGCTGGCCTCTGGCATCTATGCGCTGCTTGATGTCGATCGCTTGGGCTGTTCGGCCGGCGGCACGGCCGAGCTGGAGCGGCTGCTGTGGTATGCCTTGGCGGCCGAGCGCGGCGGGGCAATCGCCCTGCAGCTGCGCTTTAAGTCCGCGCCTTTGGGCGACAGTCTGCGGGCGCTGATGGCCAAGACGCTGGTGCGGGCGCTGCCCAAGCACCTGGCGCTGGTGGTCGACGACGATGTCGCGGCGGCGGCTGCGGCCGGTTGCGGCGTCCACCTGGGCCAGACCGATGCGCCGGTCGGCGAGGCGCGCCTGGCGCTGGGGCCCGCGGCGCTGATCGGCTGGTCCACCCACTCGCTGGATCAGGTCCACTCTGCCCAGCGGATCTACGCCAACTACCTGGGTTTTGGCCCCATCCGCCCTACGGCTTCCAAAGAGCGCGCCGATGCGGTGACCGGCTGGGCGCAGCTCAGCGACGCTTGTCGGGCCTCGGCGCTGCCGATCGTGGCGATTGGCGGCTTGCAGTCAGAAGATGCGGTGACCGCAAAGGCTTGTGGCGCCGCGGCCATGGCCGTGATCGGAGCTTGGCTGGGGCCGGTCGACGACCCCTGGCCGCCCGAAAGGGCTGCAGTCGAGCTGGTGGAGTTGGCACGCCAATGGGCGGCAGCCCCAGGGGCTGGAGGGGCAGCATGAGCGCGACACCAAGCGGCCAGACCGAAGCGCCGCGCGAAGAAGTGTGGACTATCCAGCGGTTGCTGACCTGGACCCGCGAGTGGCTGACCAAGCAGGGCTCGGCAACGCCGCGGCTCGACGGCGAGCTGTTGCTGGCCCACGTGCTGCAGTGCCGGCGCCTGGACCTGCTGCTGCGCTTTGACCAGCCGGTGTCCAAGGAGGAGCTTGCCGCCTACAAGGCGCTGCTGCGGCGGCGCGCGGCGCTGGAGCCGGTGGCCTACATCCTGGGGCGGCGCGCCTTTCACGCGATTGAGGTGGCGGTCTCGGCGGCCGTACTGGTGCCGCGGCCAGAGACAGAATCCCTGGTAGATGAAGCGCTTGCTTTCTTGATCAAAGCGGAAGCGCCTGCCGGCCCGGTGCTGGACCTGTGCACCGGCAGCGGCTGCATCGCTCTGGCCCTGGCCCACGGCCTGCAAGCCAAGCAGGCTCCGCGGCCCCTGGTCGCGACCGATGCCAGCGAGCCCGCCCTGGCTCAGGCGCTGCGCAATGCTGAGGAACTGGGCTTTCAGATTGAGTTGTTCCGCGGCGACCTGTTTGCCGCCTTGCCCGCAGGGGCGCGTTTTGCCGCGGTGGTGACCAATCCGCCCTACGTGCGCAGCGGCGACATCGCCAAGCTCGACCGCGATGTGCTCGACTACGAGCCAGTCTTGGCCTTGGACGGCGGCCGCGATGGCCTGGACCTGCTGCAGCGCATTGTCCAAGGCAGCCTGGCGGTATTGCTGCCCGGCGGTCTGCTGGCCATGGAGATGGGCAGTCGCGCCCAGGCCGACGTGGTGGTGGGCTGGTGCCACGCCGCGGGTCTGGTCAACGCGCGCCACCTGGCCGTGCTGGGCGGGCCGACGCACCTGGTGCTGGCCGTGGCGCCAGCTGGAGCCAGTGCTGAACCCTAGGAGCCTGTCGGGATAATCCCCGCCAGGCTCCGTGCCATTTTGCGTTTTTTTCAGTCGGGCAAGAAATATTGGAAGTGAATTCAAATATTTCGCCCGCCTGGGCGCTCGCAAGACGATCGCCCTAGGACCCTGTCGGATGCTGCGGCTGATTCAATAGTTTTAAGGAGTTATCCCTAGGCGACGGCATTACTCCGACAGGCTCCTAGTGCCTTGCCGCGGCTCCT
>CAIXGW010000027.1 GCA_903919145.1 uncultured Myxococcales bacterium | reverse complement strand
GTCTCGGCGTCCACCGTGAGCCACGAGCCGTCTGGAGCCTCGAACGCCACCATGCATCCGTAAAACAGGGCGACCCCTTTTGGATTTTGGAGGTAGGCTAATAAGCCGTTATTAAGCCCCCTCCCTCCCTTCTGGCCCGACACCCCCGCCCTCCCCGAACATTACAGCCATGTAATCCAATCCACACTATACACCCGCCCACGCACATGACATAAAGACACCACGAACGCAAACAGAAGGAACCCGCACCCATGACCCGCTCCGAACTCAACCACCTTTTCCAGCGCGTCGATAACGCCCACGGCGCGGCCAATTTGGTCTTGATCGCAAAAGGCCCCGGCCCCGAATATGACGCCGCCGCCGACGCCGCCGAAGCCCTGGAAGCTGCCCTCTGCGAGGCGTGCGACGAATACAACGCCGCGAACCCGCAGCCCCTCTCTATCCCCGTTTGGTAAGGAACCCGAACCCATGACCCCCGCCCGCATCCTGAACGACGTTAAACACGCCGCCCGCAACAAGTACGCATGGCCCGGCGGCTATCCCCTGCTGCTGGTTATGTCTGACGGCGAAACGCTCTGCACCGATTGCGCCAAGTCAGAGTTCCGCGCCATTGCCAGCGCGACCATTGCCCGCCGCCGCTCCGATTGGCGCTGCGAGGGTGTCGAGGTCCACTGGGAGGGTCCGCCCGCCTATTGCGCCCACTGTAACGCCGCGACCGAGTCGGCCTATGGCGACCCGGAAGCCGAAGCTGAAACCGTTTAAACGCACCCAGTACCCCAAACCAAGGAACCCCGCACCATGACCCTAAAAGACAAGCTCATTCTGGCCGCTAGTGCCTACGACCGCCGCCGCGCGAATAAGCCGGGGTATAACATTTACGCCTTGGCGCAATATTTCAGCCGCATTGATGAGGTGCTGGCCGATATCGACGCGGGAGCCACCCCTCGCGCCGCCCTTCTGGCCGCGTTCTCAGACCGCTTACTTGACGCCCTCCTGACCGGAATCGGGGAACCCAAGCACACCCGCGACGAAAAAGACGCCGCTCGCGGTGGCTGGGCTTACCAACCCGTCGCAGCCCGCACCGTTTAAACGCACCCAGTACCCGGAGGCCGAACTCATGCGCTTTCTCGTAACCTATGAAACCGTGACACCCGAATCCGCCGAACACGGTGATACCGCTGACCACGGTTATGTCATGCCCGGTCAGTGGCGCTACAGCCTGAACGATGACACCCTCGACCACGCGAACCAGGACTACAGCATGTCCCTGCGCGAGGCCCTCGACCTTGCAAGCCCTGACCAGTGCAACGGCTCATGGTTTTCTGAATCCTCCGAGAGCCGCTGTAACTATCGCACGGGAGAAGTGGAACAACGCGCCATCCACCCGGCCCGCGATATCACCCCGGCCAGCTACGACCGCATCAAGCGCCTATTGGGCGCACGTTAACCCGCACCCCGAACCCCAAACCAAGGAACCCCGCACCATGCGCTTAAAAATCACTCATCCCCTTGCAAATCAATTTGACGCCAACATTGCCAGCGCCGCGATTTTGCAAAAAGCTCTCGATACCGCTAACAAAAAAGCCACCGCGCACACTGCCACCACGACCGATATCCGCGCCCAGGCCATCGCCGCCGAGGCCCACCTTGCCGCGCTTGGCATCTCTAAAAAAGACCGCGCCGGCGCGCAGCGCATATTCGTGTCGGGCCATAGCGTCCCAAACGCTTACAAATGGGCGCGCACCGCGACCCACCTCCGGCTCGAGCGCGGCTCGTCAGACTGGTTTCTCGTCGCTGTCACCGCCACCGAAATTTACCAATCCGGCGGCCACGAACGGACGCTGCTCACCCCGGCCCAGCGGGATATTGCCGTGGCAAAGCTCTGCGACGGCTTTACCGTACTCGCCGTTTAAACGCACCCCGCACCCCGCACCCCTCTTTTTAGGAACCCCGCACCATGAACCCCGCACACGCCCACGACTTCGTCGCCGTCGCCGCCCTGGCCTACCCCGCCGACCCCGAGCGCGACCGTATCCTGGCCGCTCTGGAATCCTTCGCCGCCCAGCGCCCCGGCTTGGAATACGGCAACTATAACGACCCTGTCGCCTATCGCGCCGAGTCCCGCGCCATCACCCGCGACCTGCACCACGTTTACACGCTCTTGCGCCGTGTCCAGCGGGCGCACTCAATCACCTCCGCCGACCTCAAAGCCGCCTTTCGCGCCTTCAGTGGCCGCCTGACCTGGGACGGGCAGCGCCTCGACTACTGCACCGGCCAGTACTTTGCCACCGAATACCGCCGCGCCGTCTGCGCGGTCCTGGCCAGCGCCCTGTGGGCTTATTGGCGCGAGAATATGCCGCAGGGCCTCGCTAAACCCGGCGATTACCTGCGCGAGAAGGCCCGCCGTGAGCTTGGCCGCACTATCGCTGGCCGTTGGTTTAACTAACTAAGGAGCGCACCCCCATGTCTATCGTGACAACCGCCTACCCCGTCGCGCCTTCTGTGACGAAGCGCCAGAAAATCGAACGCGCCATCGTATCCCGCGCCGTGACGGCCCTGCTCAGTGCCGGCTATTGGCTGGCCGTCTGCCAAGGCGATGAGAACGAACAGCCCCCCAGCCGATACAAGCGCGACATCATGAAGCTGCTGGGCGAGTGTGATGATGACCGCATCATCGTCTACAGCCCCGCCAAGGGCCGTCTCGGCTGGCTCTATCTCGTCTATGGCAATGATAACGGCGAAACCGTAATCACGGACTACACGACGAACCTCGACCCGCAGCTTCAGCCGGTTCAAGACTACGCCGAGACGCTCGTTTAAACGCACACAACCAAGGAACCCCGAACCCATGACATACCCCACATTCAAAACCAAGATTCCAGCAGGTACTTACGTTCTCGGCGACCCCTGTTACACGCTCGCAGAATCCGCCTCCGATCAATTCTGGGACGGCGGGCGGATTGACTGGAAATTCTACGACACCACAATCGACGGCCATCGGGCGATGGCCTTCGGCACCGCTTACGGTGACGGGTGCTTCGAGGACCAACACGGCAATAAATACGGCGTGGACGCGGGCGTGATCGGGCTTGTCCCGGTGGAACTGACGGACCCGGCAAAGCTGGCCCGCACTTTCCAGTGGGTTCAAGTCGTGACGTTTAAACGCGCCGTGACCTGCACCCGCAGCCCGACCGGCACGCTTAAGTTTGGCCCGTACAAAATCAAGACAGGAGAATAGAACCAATGACCACCCGACACACCCCCGGCCCTTGGAGGCCGTGCGAATTTGATGGTTTTGTTTACATTGCGCCGCTCGTCGCAAAGATGTGCAGCGCATCCAAAAGCCAGGACATTGCCAACGCCGCCCTGATCGCTCTCGCGCCGGAAATGGCGGAGACGTTGCGCGCCATCCCGGCTTTGATGGATTGCGAAGCCTACGACCCACAAGACGTTCATGCGATGATAGCTAGAGTCACCGCCTTTGTTGATTGCATCCTAGTACGTCTCCCGGTGTCGCCATGACCCCCGCCCTCCGCCTTCAACTATACTTCCGGCTTGCCCTGCTGCTGGCCATCGCCATCGCCGCCACCATCGCCCACACCACAGGTGCGCCATGACCCCTAAAAAACAGGCCCTCTTAAAAGCGGCCCAAGCGGCGCACCTAGCCGCGAACGCCGCCGCCCTGGACGCCGACAACGCCGACAACGGCGTAGCACATGCCCTGTCGGCGCTGGAGCGCGCTGACGAAAAAACCATCGACGCCGCGTATGGCGTTGCCATCGACGCGCTAACAACGGCCCGCGCAACTCACAAGAAATACACCGTTGCCCGTGACGCGCTGCTGGTCGCAGCGAAAGCCTACAAACCCCGAAAGGCCGCACCATGAAAGACCTAGCCATCCACGCCATCGGCGGAGTCGCCCTGGCCCTGTTGTTCTACGTGCTTTGCCTGATAGCCTGACCGATTGACACCGCGACGGAATGACGCTAGAGCTTAAACTCTTAACCCGAACGAGGAAACCAATGAAAAAAGTTATCAACCTGTCCACAGCATGTTTTAACGGCTCGCATTTGCAAGGCCGGATCATGGCCGACGTTAGCGACCTGACCGCCATTTTTGGCGACCCGTTCCGACCCCTGGACGATGGCAAAACAACGATGGAATGGTCACTGTTATTCGTGGACGAGGACACCGGCGAAAGCATCCCGGCCACTGTCTACGACTGGAAACGCGCGCCGGGTTTCAATGTCGGCGGCTATGACCAACGCGCCGTTGAGATGGTTCAACAATTTATCAGGGGGATGTGATGGCCGCTACATGTGAAACATGCCAAGCCGCTGTGGACCCAGAAGAGTGCGAAACGGACGAGGACGGACAGCATTTTTGCTTTCCATGCCAAGACGCGGAACAAGCCTATTGGCTCGGACAATACCGCGTTACGACCTTGAAAGACCGCGACCCCGAACGCTACCGCCGTGAAATGATTGACGCTGGACGCAGACATTTATTGGAGACTGAACAATGAACCACACATACGAAACCATGTTGGAAACAGTCGAGGTCGTTTACACGACGACACCGACTTACCGCGCCACGAACACCGACCCTGCTGGCGGTGGAGACATTGAACTTGAGGCGGTGTGGCTTATGACAGAAAAAGGCGGCACCCGCGTTGTGGACATCCTGCCGCTGCTGCAACCCGGAATGTTGGAGGCGATGTTTGGAAAGCACATCTACGAACATCTAGCCGATCACGCCGCTGACTGTATCGCCGACGAACAAGCTGCGGCTGCTGAATACCGCGCAGAAATGAGGAGAGAGTGCCTATGAGCGTCCCCCTTCGCCGCTGCCTCATTGAGTGCAAGCCAATCAGACGCTGGGCGTGGGTGCCGCATTGGTTCCGCGCCGCATTGGGGATGATTTAGATATGACAATAGACCTAGCACGTATCAAAGAAGCTGCGGAGAAGGCTACAAAAGGCCCCTGGAAAGCTTTCAAGACCACGAACGGTTTGCTTATCGGCATAGGTGAGGAAACTGGCGAAGGCATCACGGACGCTCGCGGTGGATTGTGGGGGGATGCCCAGGAAGCCGTGAGAAACGCCGACCACATCGCCTCCTGCGACCCTCAAACCATCCTCCAGCTTGTGGCTGTAGTAGAGGCGGCGCTGACCATTGAC
>CAIXGW010000026.1 GCA_903919145.1 uncultured Myxococcales bacterium | reverse complement strand
TGGCGGGCTATCATAGCGCCGCCCGTCTTCACGGGCGGCCCGGTCTGGCCGTCTGCGGAGGCAGACGGCGTCATGATAGCCCGCTGCTTCAGCAGCCGGGTTGAAAACCATCTGAAACGACGCGCTATTGCCGCACAGGGATGGTCGGACTGCGCAGTTCAAATGTATACACCCTCTTAAACTTTTGCGGAAATGTGTCTCACTTTTGTTGACAGGGCCCGAGCTGCGGCGGCGCCTCAGGCGCTGGTGGAGCAGATCCGCGGAGAGGTCATGGTGGTGGTTGGGTAGGAGGGGGAGCGAGCTGGGGGTGAGGCTGGAACGTCTGCTGAGTAGCGCGCCGCCACCAAGATCGCTAAGCTCAAGAGCGGCGGGTGGGCTCGCCTGAACTGGCATCGCAACGCATCGAATAAGGGATCCCGGGCGGTGCGCTGCAAGCGCTAGCCGATCCAGCGGAACCCGGACTGCTTGCAGTCCGCAAGGAGTCAACGTGTCTAGAGTGATTCTGTCTTGTGCCATCGTCTCAGCTGTCGCTTTAGGCTGTGGCAGTGACCCGGCGCCGGCCCAGCAGGCTGCCGCTGCAGATTCCACAGCGAGTGCCGATACTTCAGCCGGCGCTGACACGAAGGCAAGTACGGACACGGCGGCGGGATCCGACACAGCGCCAGGCTCAGACGCTACAGACGCCGCCACCACAGACGCGGTCGCTCCCAGCAACTGCCCCCACGCCGCACTGCTGCTTGACGTTTCCACGGCGCCAGGGGCGGGGGCCAGCTACGCCAAGCCGACGCTTGCCGGCACCTGCAGCGGCGACTACTTCCTGGTGACGACCAACGGCATCACGCCCTACAAGTTCGTGGCAATGACGCCCAATCCGCTGACAGCCAAGACTGCGACTTACAAGGTGCCCCTCAAGCCCGCCGTAGCCGCCGAAGCCACCCAGATTGGCCTGGGCTCCGTAGGCGTCGCCGTCAACGGCATGGCCATCTATGGACCCATGGAAGGCCCTCAGCCGGCTGCGGAAATCTATGGCGATCCGATCTTCAACGGTCTGACCGACGCGTGCAACGGCCACACCTCGCCCGGCGAGTATCACTACCATGCGCTGATGGCCAAGTGCCTGACCAAAGAAGCACTTATCTCAGAGCCGTGGACGCTGCCGGAGCCCGACACCTCCAAGGCCTCGCCGCTGCTGGGTTGGGCGCTGGATGGCTTTCCGATCTATGGCCCCACGGCCTGCAAAGACGCCGCATGTACCACCGTGGAGCAGGTGCTAAGCGGCTATGCCAAGACCGGCGACCCCACGACCCAAGCGTTCCTCGCCTACACGTGGAGTGCCCACGGCGGCGATGCGCGCTACCTAGACGAGTGCAATGGCCGCGTCGGTCCAGATGGCCAGTACCGTTACCATGCCACCTCGAGTTTTCCTTACACGATAGCCTGTTATCGCGGCACTCCGAGTGTTGCCGCGCAGGCGCCTGCCGACATGAAGGGCCTGCCGGGCAAAGCGCCGGCCGGTGGAACCGGTGGAACTGGCGGCATGGGTGGCGGGCCGAAGAGCTGCACCGCAGAAACGGACTGCTCTGGCGCATGCCCGCCCGGCAGCAAGGGCTGCACGTGCGCGACCACGCCAACGGGCAAGCTCTGTGCCCCCACTTGCTCGGCAGCCGGGGACTGCCCAGCTGGCCCCAATGGCGCGATGAACTGCATGGCTGGCGTGTGCGCTCCGGCACCTAAGTAGCTATCATGCTGTAGGAATTGTTGGAGCTCGGAACCACCATGGCAAAGCCAGGGCAGTCCTGTGCCAAGCGCCCGCGCAGCCGGATGGCGGCGGCTGGGTGGCTCGCTCTTGCAGCGCTTGGCTGCGGAAAGCCTGCGCCGGGGCCAGAGGCTAAGGGCCCGCCCGGGCAGGTGGCACCGGCAGCCGTGGCTAGCCCTGCCCTACCGCCTGCCGCGAGTGTGCCACCGACGCTCACCCGTGCGTCTTGGCGCTTAACGTGGCAGGGCGCCGGGCAAAAGCGCAGCGGCGGCGGGTGGTCGGTGCAGACCCGCGACGGCACGGTGGTGCATATCGACAAGGGCCACCTGCTCACCTGGAGTGTCGCCTTGCAGCGCTGCCCCGGGGTCCAGCCGGTCCGACCTGCTCAGGGGCGCTGGCACAGCTGGCTGGTGGCTGAGGCGCTGGCCAACCACGGTGCCGCACCGGAGCCCGCGCAGGCGTTGGTCCATCTGCAAGAGGACCTGGCGCTGCTGCAGGACCAAGATGCGGCGGCGCTGACCTTTCCCGCCCAAGCGACCTGCGGGGTGCACTGGCTGGTGGCGCAAAAACGCGAGGATGCAGGCGTTCCTGCCCAAGGTCAGCCAGCGCGCCACAGCTTGTGGCTGCAAGGGCGGTGGCAGCGGGGCGCGGCCGCAGGGGTCTGGTCTGCAGAGACGTGGCTGCCAAGTGCAATGCTGCAGCCCCTGGGCCAGCTGAATCCCCAAGCCGCGGGGGTGCAGGTGGTGATAGAGCGCGACCTGACCGGCTGGTTTGATGGCCTGGACCTAGAGCACGCCACCCCGCAGGCCCTGGGCTGGGAGCTGCTGTCGCGCCTGACGACCCGTGCCAAGGTGCGAGTCACCGCTAGCACTGCGCCGTGATGACGGTGGCGAGGCCTTGGAACTGCCTGTGGATGCTGGCCATCTGCGGCTGCGCGGCGCTGAGTTGCACTCCGACCAAGCCAGCAGAAGCGCCCGAGGTCCCGTGGCAGGATTGGACTGCAGCAGAGCGGCGGGTGATCCTCAGCCTGTCTCCCGCCCCGGCTTTGGCGGCGGATCCGAGCAATCGGCTGGCCGATGACCCGCGCGCTGCGATGCTGGGGCTGCAGCTGTTCTTCGACAAGCGGTTGTCTGGCAACGGCCAAGTGGCTTGCGCGACCTGCCACCAACCCGAGCGGTGGTTCAGCGACGGCAAGGTCGTGGCGCAAGGCGTGGCCACGGGCCGCCGCAATACGCCCACGCTGCTGGACACCCACGCGCTGCCGTTCCTCTTTGCCGACGGGCGCAAAGACAGCCTGTGGTCGCAGGCGCTTGGCCCCTTGGAGGATCCGGGCGAGCACGGGACCGACCGACTTGCAGTCACCCTGCACATCGCTTCCACCTATCGCCCGGCGTATGAGGCCCTGTTCCCAGCACTGCCACCCGCCGCCGCGCTACAGCAGCTGGGAGCGCACGCGCGGCCGGATCCCTTGCACAGCGACCAGCCCCATCACCAAGCGTGGCAGGCACTGTCGCCGCAGCAGCAGCAGCTCATCAACGCCGTGTTTGCCAACGTAGGCAAGCTGCTGGCGGCCTATGTGCGCCAATTGCGCTCGCAGCCTGCGGATTTTGACAGGTATGTCAGCGCGCTGCGTGACGGGCGTCCCGACGCTGACCAGCTGTTGTCGTTGCCGGCGCGGCGCGGCTTGCGCGCTTTCATAGGCCCAGCGGGGTGCGTCAACTGCCACAATGGCCCCGGCTTGACCGACAAGTCGTTCCACAACCTTGGGTTGCCACAGGCGTCCTCTTTAGCACCATGGGAACCCGGGAGAAGCCTGGGCGCGAGCCAGGTGCTCTTGGACCCCTTCCGCTGCGGCAGTGAACACAGCGACACCAAGGACTGCCCCGAGCTCACCTACCTTCGCCCAGAGTTTGAGGATTTTGTGGGTGCGTTCAAGACACCTAGCCTGCGCAATGTCGCTCAGACGGCGCCCTACATGCACACGGGCCAACTGGCGAGCCTGGCGGAAGTCCTGGTGTTCTATCGGACATTGCCCGTGCCGCCGCTGCCAGGCCACCGCGATGGTACTCTCAGGCCGCTCGATACCCGCGTGGAGGACCGGGATCTGGAGGCTTTTCTGCGTGCGCTCACTGGTGGGCTGCCGGATCGGCGGTGGTTGGAGCCTGTAACTGCTCCCTGACCCGGGTCGCCGAAGAAGCGCTGCAGGATGAGTGGGCCCCTTACGTCAACCGCCACTCGCCGCTGGCTCGAATCGCGGCATACATCGCATCGGGCGCCAGGTCGATGTCACCCGGCCAGGTGACGAAGCCGTCGACCACCTGGACCTGGTGGAAGACCGCTGGGTCGGCAAGTGTTGCGAACACGCCCGTCAGGTGTGATTCTGCAAGACGAACCGTTCCGCAGACTCCATCGGCGAAGCGCACAAAGAAGCTCAGCGGTGCATGGACTCGGATTTCGAGTACGGTTACCTGCGGACAGTAGCTTAGGGTCTGCGGTGGCCACCGGGCGTGGGTTGGGTGGGCACGGCTGGGTGGGGCCCGTTGCGTGTCGCAACAGCTGGGGCTATCTTGGCCGCCCGCGGGCCCGGTGTGCGGCTCGGCAGCTTGAAGGGAATTTCATGCGTTTGCAGCTCAAGCATTTTGGCCGCATCCGGGAGGCGGATCTCGACATCCGGCCGTTGACCGTGTTTGTTGGGGAGAACGGCACGAACAAGAGCTGGGCGGCTTATGCGCTTCATGGGTTGTTAAGGACGATGTCGCGGCAGGCGGGATCCGTCCATATCGGCGTGGAAGCAGAAAACCCTGAGTTGGACAGTGTGATTGCAGACTTGACTGGGGACGAAGGCGTCACCGGTCAAGGGATGACCCTGCGCTCGATCAGGATCGGACACGACGCAGTCCTTGAACGTGGGCTCACTCAGGCCGGGTTGGCCCAAATGCTCGCCTTAGAATCGGCCATGCTAGACATTGGGGCCACAGCACAACTTGATTATAACCTTGATGATCTACCAGATCACGTCGTCGACCTGAGGCTGGAAAGCAATCCCAAGCTGAAGCTGCTGGCCGCCACCGCCACGATGGCGACAGGCAACACCTTTGCCTGGAGGGCTGTTGACTGGGACAGTCCTGCGCAATTGGCAGGTCTTATTAAGCAGTTTGCGACGACGGCACTTGACCGTGTTCTACTCTTGCCCGCCGAGCGCAAGGCCTTCACGGGTCTGGCTGGTTTCGACCGGGCCTTGGATGCGCTTCGGTCCGGCAGGCAAGGAGCAATTCCCCTCGCCTGGGTCGACTTCGCAGACATGCTGCGCGAAGCCATGGGCGCCTCAGCCCAGGTTTCGTCGCTTGCCGACGTGGCAAAGCAGTTCGCCGTCTTGACGGGAGGGTCACTCCAGGCAGACCGCAACACCTTGAACTTCCAAGTCAAGGACGGCCCCACCCTCCCCATGCACGGCGCCGCCTCGCTGGTCCGCGCTGTTGCCGGCCTCGACCTATACCTTTCGCGCCTAGCCCGCAAGGGCGACGTGGTCATCATCGACGAGCTCGAGATGAACGCCCACCCCAGCGCCCAGCTCGCGCTTGTGGAACTGGTCGCGATGATTGTGCAGGCCGGTGTCCGCGTGGTCTTTACGACCCATAGCCCCTACATCGTCGACCACTTGAATAACCTGATGGCCGCGGCTTCGGTGCCAGCAGCGGCGCAGCCAGGCCTCGCGGAACAGTTTGCGCTGAAGTCGACGCAGGCCTTCATAGCGCCGGAAATGGTCGCCGCCTATCGCTTTCAGGGTCAGAGCGACGGCTCGGTGGCGGTGCTCGACGTCTTGAATCGCGACCGCGCGCGCATCTCCTGGACCACCTTTACCGAGGTGTCGGACCGGCTGAGCGCGCTGTGGGATTCGGTGGACGAGGCCAAGAGCAAGCCCGCACCCGAGGCGAAAGCAGGGGCGAAACCAGGCAAGAGCAAGCCTGCGAGGGCTGCGTGACTCCCGATGAGTTGATCCGGAAGTATTGGGTAGCACCGGCCGGCGGTGTTGTACTCGAGTCGGAAGTGGCCGTCCGATTTGAGTCTGACGACACCGATGCGCTGTTTATGGACATCCCGGCTAGCGATCCTGACCTCTCCGCCGGTTGTACACAGGCGCCAAAGCTCGCCGATCTATTGGTGCTTGCTCGCAAGCGCGCGCTGCGCAAGGACGGGCGAATCACCGAGCCCGCCGGCCCTTGGCAGCTGCTCGTCGTCGAACTGAAACGCGGTGCGCAGCATGAAGTGGATGCCAACAAGGCCGCGGAGCAAATCGGCAACCTTGCGGCTCTCGCCATCACCAGTGAGGACTGGCCAGCCCGACCGGCGCTGGCTGGCGTAGTCGTGTATCTGCGGAAGGGCAGTGCCCCCAGCGATTTCAGTGCTATCAAGCAGGCGTTCTCGAAGAGGTTTGGATTCAAGCTGCAGTTTGCGCCGATGGACGACCGGCCTGTTGACCTCGGGCTGCACCTGAAACACACGAGCGATGGCGACCGTGGCCTCCTGGCGGCGCATCGGGAATCGCTGGTGGGGGCTGGTAGGAAGGGGCGGCGTTGAAACCGGCCTGTGCAGGTCAGCGACGTGACCGGCCAAATCCCCGCGGCAATTAGAGACCACCACCGACGACATCAAGAACCCACCATGTGGTCTTCTTCTCGTTACGAGGTGTTTCCTGTACTTGCGCCAGCCGGCGTAAATGTCGGCTATCTGGCGCACGCTCCACCGCGCTCCCGCTAGCGACTGCGCCAGGGCCTTGCAGGCCTGCGTGTTGGCGCGCGCCAAAGACAGCAGCTCCTTGCTCGCTGAATGGGGTGTCACCCAGCCGTGACGCACGAGATCCTGAACGCACTCAGGAAGATCCCGCGCAAGACCCAGCCGCCGCGATACCCACGACACCGAGCGGCCCAAGCGCGCCCCGAGCTGACCCTGGCTCAGCCGGTGGCTATCGAGCAATTCCCGCAGCAGCCAGCCGTCTTCGAGCGCCGACCGCTGCTGCACCGCGGCCAGTTCGTGCCGCATCAGCAGCGCATCCGGCTCCGATAGCTCCACCGCCACCGCCTGCACCGTGTCGCGCCCCAGCTTATCTAGCGCCGCGACCCGGCGGTAACCATCTATCAGCACTGCAGTTGTCGGCGAGGTCAGCACCACCAGTACCGGACTCTGCTGACCCACCTCGGCCAGCGAGGCCACCAGCGACCCCAAGCGGTCCGCCGCCAGCACCCGCAAACCTGCGTATTTGCGGTCCAGTCTTTGCAGTTCTAGCTCCATGCTCGCCTCGGTGTGCGCCATTTGCGCCCGATTCCGCCCACCTCGGAGCGAAGGACGGTCCGTCTTTGCGGCGCCGCCCTCCGCCCCTCGGGTGGGCACAAAAAGCCTACGCCGACGACCGGGCCATATCCATTTCGTCTCGCACGCCTGGCTGCCTCTGCAATCTGGAACCACGCTCGGACACAGGACTTTCCTGCAATCTCTCGTCTCGCACTTGCGCTACGGCTATGTGCACCGAAGCCATTAAAACTACACGCCATTCCATCCAGAACTCGTCTCGGAGAAACGGCGAACCCTGCGTCGTGTAAGTGCTTGAATTCTCGTTGACGACTCCTTCGCCACTCGCTGGGCTCTGAGCCGACCCTGCAGCCCCTTGCCGGGCCGCCGCCACGCGGTCGTAAAACGACTCGTCCAGCTGGCCGCCGACTTCGCGCTCAGTACGCGCCGCCAGGCGATCGCAATAGATTTCAACTGATTGACGACGATGGTAGGCCAGAGATTGCTGCTGATGCCGAGCGTGCTGGCATCCCGGGTCGCTGCACGTCGTTTGCCGGACACCTATCCGCGGGTCAGGCCGGAACAAGCTGTTGCACTGTGCGCATCGCTTTCGTCTCGCCACCGCACGGCCCTCGCCGCCGCGTCGGCCCGCTTATGCGGTCGCGGCATGCGCTAGCTTACGGTGTCGGGAGTGGCCTGCTTTTCGCGGGCAGGGGTGGCCTGTTTTTGAATGGCGGCGAAGCGCCACGCCGACCTCGCAAAGACTGGCCTGTACCACCCGCGCCGAGACCGGTGAACACCAAGGGTTGGCCGCTGTCAAATGGGGCCCGCCGATCCTGGAAGCGCAATTAGGCGCCTTCTATCCCCTCTTGGCCGCTGAAGACGACGCGGTGGTCGAGGCAGCGCCCCTGCCGGGGCTGGTGCGACCGGGCGAAAACGCGGACCCGCGTGACGAACTGCCCTGGCAGACCGTCTACAGCGGCAGGCTGCGCGAGACCCTGCGTCAGCCGTGGCGGGTGGCCATCGACCTGCGCCCGCTGCTGCCCAACGCCCTGGGCGGCGTCGTGGCCCTGCGCGGCAGCTCGGGAAGCTGGGCCCGGCGGGTGCTGGTCAGTGACAGCGGGGTGCTGGTGCTACGGGCCGAGTCGCGAGCGCGCATCTGGCTGCGCAGCCTGTCGACCGGCGAACCCGTTGGCGCTATAGGTAGTTCCGCGTCATCCGCCCAACCCAACGTGCCCCCTTTTGCCGCGAATCTAGTCGACTGGCCGTCGGACCTGGAGCATGTTGAAATCGCCACGCCCGAGGCCCTGGTCACGGTGGGCCGCTGGCAGACGCGCCGGCACTATTGGCACCACGGGCCGCGGCGCAGAGGGCACCTGCAGCTCGCGTCGCCGGTGGTGCTGCCGGGCGGCGTGGTGCAGGTCCTGGGCTGGATGCTGGCAGAGGGTGGCGCGACGGACGCCCCTACACGGTTGCACTGGTCGCTAGAGGTCGGCCGCCGCCAAGTTGCGCGGGGCGAGCTGCCTTGGGGGCTGCCCGACAGTCCCGGCGCGGCTGCGGTGGCGCTGCTGCACTTGCCTCCCAAGCTTGATGGCGGGAGCTTGCTGCTCAAAGCCGTGCACAGGAACCCCTGACTAGCCAGGAACACGGCGCTATTGCACCGGGCACACCCGATACACCGTCAAGCGCCTGAGCGAATTCGCCCCGGCCGGCGCGGTAGTGCCAATCACAAAGAATGCCCCGTTGCCCGCAGGGGCAAGGCCGGCAGCATCGAAGCGGCCAAGGGCTGGCGGGCTCGAAATCCGTGCCAACTCCTGACCCTGGCTGCCCAGCACGCCAACAACTAAGGTGCCCTTGGACGATGTCCCAGCGGTTGCGTAACCTCCCAGAGGCAAGCGCAGCAAAACATGAGCAGGTACATCCGTGTAGGGGTGCGTCCACGCTACCTTGCCGTCGACGGACCACGCGGCTACATCTACGGCGCCGCCAACGGACATCTGCCCACCGACAACCGGGTTGCCCGCACCATCGGTCACGAGCGACTCTGGATAGTCGTCACCCGAGCCGCCGAATGTCAGTTCCTTGGTTTTTTTCACAGATTTGTCTAGCCACAGCAGCCAGCCGTCCGCCTTGCCCGCACCTTGCGAATCGGTCTTGGCCAGCACGATGACGCCCCCATCGTCACGCGCAGCAATGTCGAGTCCAAGGTCATAGGTAGCGCCGCCCATCTGAAATGTGTCGATTGCACCCGTACTTATTTCGGCGCGTGCCAGCAAGACGTCGTAGGTCTTGCCCTGCACTACCCCGCCCACACTGAGCACGTGGGCGTTGCCAAGGTTGGCCGCGCGCTGAAGGAAAGCACCTGCGAATTGCGGGTCTTGTTGAACCACCGTCTTTGCGTCGCTGCCATCTAGGCTTAGGGTCGTCAGGCTTGGGTTGGTGGTGTCGTCGAGCCCCTTCTTGATGCGATGGCGGCCCGGCAGGAAGATCGTGCCGTCTTTCGCCAACGAGACACCAAACGGGATCAGTTCGTTGTCTTGTACTACCTGTTGTGTCCACAGCATGTTCGCAGCACCGTCCAGGCGCGCGACCCAACTCGCATCGTTCGGGCCAACTGCTAGGTGGCCCGCCACCACAAATCCCCCGCTCGGAACCGCCGCTACACCCAAGGCTTCCACCGGTCCCTTCTGGTCATAGACGACTTTCATGGTACCCGGTGAACACGATGTCGCAGCCGCGCCGGTGTCAGATTTGCCATCGAGCGCTGGGGCATTCCCTCCGTCTACCGCCGCTGCATCCTGTGCATCCTGCGCGTTGCTGACGCCAGCGTCTTGCTGCCCCTGCGGAGACGTGCACGCGAATGAACCGGCGGTACTGGTACACATAGTGCTTGCTGAGCATTCTGCGACGACGGCCCATGCTTTGGTTGCAGCGTCGCAGTGAAGATGGGCCGAGTGGCCACCGCTTGAGCCACAGGCGTCGCCTTGGGTATTCGGCGCGCACGTCTGGCCTGCGATGGCCACAGCCGTATTCCCGCCGATGGCAGCAGGACCGGTGCAGCCTACGCTTGCCACAAACCCGACAACGGCCAAGAAACGACGCGGCACAGATAGAAATTGCGCTTTCATGACCTATATCTCTCAGGGAAGCGCAGAATTGCACATGGGTGATTCTGGGCGCGGGCAAGCGGATGGTCAACCACGAGCTAGCGCCGGCAGGGGAGTGTCTGATCCGCGGCTGCGCCAAACTACGGCGAGCGCGAACTACGAATTGCGCCGGGCTACCGCAACACCTAGCCTGCGCAATGTCGCTCAGACGGCGCCCTACATGCACACGGGCCAACTGGCGAGCCTGGCGGAAGTCCTGGCGTTCTATCGGACACTGCCCGCGCCCCCGCTGCCAGGCCACCGCGATGGGACCCTCAGGCCGCTGGATGCCCGCGTGGATGACCGGGATCTGGAGGCTTTTCTGCGTGCGCTCACGGGTGGGCTGCCGGATCGGCGGTGGTTGGAGCCTTTGGCGCTGCCGGGGGATGGCTAGCGGGTTCAGTTGGGGGAGAGTCGCGGGCCTGGTTCGCTGATGCTCGGTCCACCCAAAAAGCGCTGCAGGATGAGTTGCTCCTCTAAGTCAGGCGCCACTCGCCGCTGGCTCGAATCGCGGCATACATCGCATCGGGCGCCAGGTCGATGTCACCCGGCCAGGTGACGAAGCCGTCGACCACCCGGACCTGCTGGAATACCGCCGGGTCGGCCAGTGCAGCGAACACGCCCGTCAGGTGTGACTCTGCCAGGCGAACCGTTCCGCAGACGCCATCGGCGAAGCGCACAAAGAAGCTCAGCGGTGCATGGACTCGGACTTCGACTACGTCTGGGTTCATGACGGCCTCACTGCAACGGAGCAATGGCATGGGGTGGCAAGTGCCGCTCACATAGGCCCCAGTTCACCAACAGGTCGGCTTGGTGCAGCTCTGCCCAGTCCAGGACCAGCTCGCGGGCACGTCTGGGCAGATCGCCTTCCATCAGTTCAAGCCGCTGGATGTCGACGATGGCCTTGTGCTCGCCGTACTGGGCGTGAAAGTGCGGTGGAGCATGGTCGTCGTAGAACATCCTGATCAAGATGCCATAGAATTTGCTGATGGTGGGCATTGCAATTCTGCTCCGGGCGCAACAGCGGCTGGAGTCAATGGTGCGCAAGTCGGAGCCAGTTGTCGAGCACTGAAGAGCTGGTGTCGGGTAGCGACGGGCGGGTGGTTTGGGGGCATCCTGGCCCAGCCGCGCCGCGATGCGGCTGTGGCCGGGGCCAGGACCGCGCCCTATCGGCCGGCTTGCCAGCCGGCCGACCGAGCCCGCGAGCGCGCCGCGGCGGTTTGGCTCTGGGTGCGCGGAGGTTTTTGAAGCCGCGCGCCGCTCGGGGCTCGGCCCTGCGGGTAACGGTCGCTTGCCAGGGGTTGGTGCGGGTTCGGTTGGTGAACTGTCGGGCGCCCCCTTCTGGTGCCCAGGCCGTATGGCCAGGACCTTTAACCGGCGCGTGCGCCGTGTTGCGCGAGGAACAGACCTTCAATGCTCAGGTGGTAATCGAGATCCGGCCACTCGCTGCCGGTCCGCTGGCAGATTAACGTGTAAAGGCCCAGCTGCGCAGTGTCGCCTGCAGGAGCGGCGGAAACCAAGCCACCGGTGGCGAGAGGATGCGCTGGTCGACCAGCTCGACGTGTAGGTAGCGTTCGTCGAAGCGAACGGCCTTGGCCTTTCGATGAAGAGCTGGCGGTGCAGGGGCGGATTCCTTTGGTAGATTCGTGTTGTGGGCTCTTGCGGTTCCGCCTTGCCCAGGCTGCCGCCTCGGTCTGCGCGCGCAAGAGTCATCGCCGCAGCCCCATATTGGCTCTGGTCGGGTCTGGGAATTGGGGTCAGTGGTGGACGGCCCGGCGACTGAAGTCGCGGGCAACACAAGCAAAGCCTCGCCTGCGAGGCTGTCGCAAAGCCCCATTCCGGCTTGTGCAGGCCAGGGTGGCCTAGGGGGCCTGGTACGCGGCGGCAGTCGCCTGGGGAAGCTGGTGTTAGCGGCCTGGGCGCCGCCTGGCGCGGTTGGCGTGCATACCAGGCATCGGCCGGCGCCAGATTGGGGGGCGCGATGGACCGGACGACCGGTCGTCGCTGGACCGCCCGGCCCAAGCACCGCCCGAGCCGTCATGCCGTGTCCACGGCAGCTTGATACGAAGCGCGCGCCGGAGGTTGTGCGCGCAGCTATGCAGGCTGTGCTCGAGGCGGACGCCACGCATCCGCTTACGGCGGTAGCGCACGTAGCCTTGGACGCCCTTGGTTTCGGCGAATACCGGCTCGACGGTGGTCTGCCGCGTGCAGTACTTCGCCTTGGCTTGGGGCTGTTGCATCTTCTGCCGCAGCGCTTCCTTGGCCGCCTCGTGGTCATACCGATTGATGGTGCGGTTGCCCTTGGCCTTGTTGCATTGGGCACGGAGCGGACACTCCTGGCAGTCGACGGCTCGGAAGTGCGAGAAGCCGAGTCCATGCCGGTCGCGGCTCTTGTGCACATAGTGCAGCGTTTTGCCTGCCGGGCAGCGGTAGGTGTTCCTTTGGCTGTCGTACTCAAAGCGACTCTTGTCGAATAGCTTGGTCTTCTTCAAACCGGCGTTGCTCGACATTCCTTCGGGGCTGAGCAGTTCAAAGCCGCGTTCTGCTGCAAGTAAATGGATACTTGCGGTGTTGTCCCACCGACCTGAGAAGCTGCCGGGGAAGCTACCGGTCAGGATGCTCCAGATCCCGTTGGATCTATTACTGTACTGTGTCTTTCTCCCGTCGCGAAAACGTGCAATTGCCGTTACCACGTCGTTCACCAAGCGCACCTTCTGACCAGCGCCGGGCCCAAGCCGCGCCTCACCCCTCCACCACAAAGCTGCAACCCATGACCACACGACCCCAAGCACTGCCAACCTCCGCCTCGGTGATCCTCTACCAAACCGAAGACTGCCGAACCCGTCTCGGCGTCGCCTTACGCGGCGAAACCGTCCGGCTCTGCCTCAACCAACTCGGCGAGCTCGTTTAGCACGACAATTCGGCGATCTCGCATAACATCAAGAACGTGTTCGACGACGGCGACGCACCAAGCAACGTCGTGCCGCTGCGTGGGCTTCAGCAAGGGTAGGACGGGGATACTTGTCCTACCTTGACCCTGAGTCGCCGACGTTGCCCTTGCGGTGTGAAGTGATTTCACATAGGCTGACCTTCGGGAGGCGGGATGGGCGCCCAGGTAGCCCGACCCGGACGGCTGCGGCAAGCCGATGGCGGCACGCTGGTGCTCGACGATGTGGCTGGTCTGCCTGCTGAATTTCAGCCCAAGCTGCTGCAATGGCTGCAGACGGGTAGGTACCGCCCCATCGGCGCAGAGTCCGACGCCATGGCTGTGGTCAAGCTGGTCGCCTGCACCAGCGCCAACCTGGATGCGCTGGCGGTGGCCGGCAGGTTCCTTCCAGAGCTGGCCCTCAAGCTGCGCGGCCACACGGTGCGGTTGGTGCCGCTGGCGCGCCGCGCCGCCGATCTGGTGGGCCTGGCCAACGCCGTGGCGGCTCCCTCTGGGGTGGCCAGCTGGTCGGCGGTGCTGACGCCGGCCGCCACCGAGGTGCTGGCGCTGTACAAGTGGCCCGGCAATCTGCGCGAGCTGGCCCAGGTGTTGCAGCAGCTGCGACCGCTGCCGCCGCCGGTGCAGGTCAAGGCCTTGCCGGCAGCCCTGGTCGAGGCCGTGCGCGGCCGACCGGTGCCGACGGCCAGGCAGCAGGTCCCGGGCGATACCGATGCCACCCAGCCAACGCCCACCGCTGCGGAATTGCGCAAGCTGCTCGAGCGCTTTGACGGCGACGTCGACGCGATGGCCAAGGCGCTGGGCCGCGAGCGCAAGCACGTCAACCACTGGCTGGTGATGGCGGGGGTGCAGGGGCCGGGCGACAGCAGCACGGGCGGCCCACCCTTGCGCAACAGCTAGGCTCGCCTCTAGCTGGCTGTGGGCGTGGCGGAGTCTGGCAAGCCCGGAACCGGTGGGGCCTGCTCCCGCCAAGCCCGCCGATCGCGCCCCGTCGCCCCAAAGTCCCAGTCGAACCCCACCCGAAAGCCCGCCCGAATCGTCCACTCGTCCGCAGCTCCAGCCGGCCCCGTCATCATCCGCTCAAAGGACACGCCTATGCCTGCGTAGGGGATGGTGCTGAGCAAGCGCGCCGTGGACACCACCGCCATCAGCCCGGTGCGCGCGCCAAAACCGCGGATGTCGCCATCGGCAGAGAGCTGCAGCACCGGCGCGGCATCCACGTCGATGTGAAACTGCTGGCGGCTCCAGCGCAACATCGCCGGCCAAGCAAAGTACAGGTGCAGCTTGAGCTGTTGGTCGCTCTCCAGCGGATCGAGCAGCGCCGCCCCGCCCAGCTCCGCGCCGGTGAACCACGCCCACTGCGGCGACCAGCCACGGCCGAGCATCAGCCGCCCGGAGCCGCCGCCGCCGAGCTGCTGACCCAGCACCGACGTGCGCAGGGTCGCCAGACCACCGCCGTCCAGGTGCAGCACCGTGCGGTTGGCCAAGGTCTGACGGCCAAGGAACTGCCGCTGTGGCCTCAGGGTTTGCGGGCAGTCGTCCTCTGCGCGGACCAGTGCAAAGTCCAGCAGCCTCAGGCGGCGCTCGGCCTGCACCAGCTCAGCCAGGGCATCCAGGTCACCGTCGCGCTTGGCCAGTTCCGCCGGCAGCGGGCCTCCCAGCTGGTCGCGCAGCGCCTGGGCCTGAGCTCTGGCCAAGGCGCGCGCTGGTAGAGAGGTTCTGCACAGCGATTCCAGGGTCGCTCCGAGCAGATTCTCGCGCTCCAGGCGGTCGATTTCCCAGCCGCGCTGGGCCTTGCCAGCCACCAGCACGTCCAGGTCGTGGATCAGCCGGTCGGCAGAGAGGGCGACGGGCGTCTGCTCGCTGGCCCAAGCCTGAGGCCGACCGCTAGCCGCAATGGCAATCATGGCCGCCAGGATCGGCAGTCTGCGCTTGGCGAATCGAAGGGTCGCTGCAAGGGTCATGAGGTGCGCGCGGCGCTCCTGGGCCGTCGGGCCCGAACTAGCAGTAGTGCCCCAGGCCTGCGAACAGGAAGCGGTGGCCCCAGGTAGGATGCGCCGCCGGCGGCTGCAGATGCTCTGGACCTCGATCGTAGCAGGGCCCGCCAAGCCTGGCACGCCGTGTTCGCGGACCAGCCGGCCGAATTGTTGTCGCGAGCTTGCCAGACCAGCTCCCGGGTGGCGGCTGTGCGTCAGTGGCTGCTCCGCAGGCGTCGGGGCCAGCTTGCATCATGCATTGGTCACTCCGGCCAACCCCACATCGGCAAGAACTCGCAACACTGCCTGCAGAGTGCCAGTATCGCGCTTCCAAATGCGGGAGGTTACCATGTACAGCAGGGCAAAGGGTCTTTGGTTCATCAGCGTCGTCACCCTCTTGGGATGCGAGACCGTGACTGGCAACTCTTCTGGCGCGGGTGGCGGCGGCGGCACCATCGCCATCGAAAGTCTACCGGCCGCCCTGACGTCAACGATGTGCGGTGCCATCTCTAAGTGCGGGTCTTGGTCGACGCACTTCGCCAGCACGGCCGGCTGCGCGGCGATGCTTGGCAGCGAGTTCAGCACCGACGACGAAATCGCCGACGTCAAAGCCGGCAAGCTCGCCTATGACGCCACCAAAGCCGGGCAGTGCCTGGCCGTGATGGGCTCGATGTGCGTTGGCGACCTTGACGAGGAGCCTGCCGCGTGTACCGACGTGTTCAGCGGCGTGCTGGCCGATGGCGCCGTCTGCGAGCAAAACAAGTACTGCAAGTCGAAATACTGCAAGCGCGAAGCCGGCAAGGAGTGCGGCGTCTGCGCGTTGGCCGCCAAGGCGGGCGAGAAGTGCGACGCCAACGGCGAAGGCTGCATGAGCAACCACGCCTGCATTGACGGCACCTGCATCGCCAACGGCACTGTCGCCGCCGGCGCCCAGTGCAACAGCGACAAGAACTGCCTGCCCGACCACGACTGCAACTGGAACGTCAACCCCTCGGTCTGCAAAGCCCGCGGCGCCAAAGATGCCGTCTGCAAGAACAACCAGGACTGCGTCAAAGGGCTGGTCTGCGTGATGGCCACCTTCGGCGCCAACGAGGGCAAGTGCGGCACTGCGGCTGCGGCAAACCAGTCTTGCAACAAGATTGGCGGCCAGGAGAGCGAGTCGTGCGCCACTGGCAGCAGCTGCTGCGTGCCGACCACCTGGGATGGCAAGAGCATGCCCGAAGCCAAGTGCCTGCCGCTGCTCAAGCTCGGCGAGGCGTGCACCTCGCACATGCAGTGCGGCCTAGACGGCGAGTGCAAAGACGGCAAGTGCGCGCTACTGCCCGCCAAGGTCGGCGATGCCTGCGCCGCGGCGGTGATTCCCGGCACGCAAAAGCGCTGCGCCTTTGGCCTGCAGTGCGGCACGGGTGACAAGTGCGCGGCGCTCTCCAAGGTCGGCGAAGCGTGCAAGTCCAAGAGCCAGTGCGAGAAGGGCCTGGACTGCAACGACGCCGAGAAGTGCTACACCCAAAGCGGGCCCGGCGGCGCCTGCGACGACCAAAAGGGCGAGTACTGCGCCGATGGCCTGCAGTGCGGCGCCGACGGCAAGTGCGTGGCCCCAGCGGTGTGCAAGTAGCCGCTGAGCCTGCCCAAGAAGGCGGCGCGGGCACCCAAGGCTTTGTTTAGTCCGCGCCAGCGCTGAGCTTTTTCCCGACAGCCCTCTGGACCGGCAGCCTCGCCTGCGTCCACAGCAACCGGTGGACTGCCGGCGGCCACAGCCGGCCTTTCGCCAGTGCGCAGCGGTTCTGCGAGCACCCAAGGCTTTGTTTAGTCCGCGCCAGCGCTGAGCTTTTTGAGAACCTGCCGGCTCAAGCCAGCTCGCCAGTGTCAAAGACCACCGGGTCGGCGCCGGCCGGCGGCAGCAGCAGCTCGCCGGCCCGCAGCTCAGCCAGGCTTTGAAGGCGCTTGTGGTAGTCCGCAGCTGACCAGCGGATCTCGCCGCGGTCGCTGTGCAGGTCGGGCTCGATGCCCAGGTCAGCCCAAGCGCGCTCGACTTCCTGCTGGATGTCAGCGGCGGTCCAGCCCAGCTGCAGGCGCTCGATCGCCACAAACAGGCGGGCGCCAAAATCCGCAGGGTCCAGGCGCTGTCTGATGGAAGTCGCCGCTGCCGCGCGGATGGCCAGCCGGCGGATGTCGCGCAGGACGCCTTGGCGCGCGCTCTCTGCCACGGCCTGGCGGGTCGCGGCGGCCAGCATCAGGGTGCCGGGGGCCAGCACGCAGAACAGCACCCCCAGGCTCAGGTCCAGGCCCTGGATGGGCAAATCGCCGCGGCCGCCAAGCAGCGCCACCGCCATCACCGCCACCGTCGCCAGCGGCCCGCCGGCCAGCCGCGCAGCCCCGTCAACGTGATCGCGGGTCAGGCCCGGCACGTTGACGGCCAGGCGCTGCAGGTGGCGCGGGCGCTCAGGCTGCCGGCCCAGGTACTCTGGCTCTGGGCCATCGGGCAGGGCCGTGTCGCCGACCAACACCTCGCGCGGAAAGAGAAAATCAATGTCGCCGCGCGCACTGACCACCAGGTCGCCGCCCAGCCGCGCGATCAGCCGCGTGCCGACCGACAGCGCCTCGCTCGGGTCCAGGGCGTGGTCGACCATCAGCTCCAGCGCCGCCACTCGCCCACCCTGGGCACGGGCGCGGCCCAGCACCTTGGCGGCCAGCGCCTCGTCACCCGGGCGGCCCTGCAGCGTCCGCCCCAGCGCCCGCACCAGCCGGATCGCCAGATCGTTGGTGGGCACCCAGCGCTCCCAGGTCGCCGCCCGGCGGGCCTGCCGCAACCACGCGGCCGGGCTCAGGTCTTTGATCGGCTCGCCCAGCCGCCGCACCGCCAGCCACAAGCCGCGCAGCCACAGGCCCACAATGGCCAGGCCGCCCAGCACCGCCGACGCCAGCACCGCCACCGCCAGCCCTGTCAGCAGGCCGATGCAGCCCTCGCCGTCGACGTCCAAGGACACGCCGCTCAGCCAGCCCACCGAGTCACCCGACGATTCTGCTGCTGCGGCGCGCTTTTTGGTGGGCCTGGCCACCACCGCTCGCTGCTGCTGCTGGCGCCTTTGCTGGGGAGTCCAATAGGACTCCAGGGGCTGGGCGGCTTCCTCGCGCTCTTCCGCCGCCAGCTCCTCCGTATCTCCCTCTACTGGCTTTTCTGCAGGCGCCATCCGGGGAAAGCGCCGCCACGTCACCAAGCGCACCAGCCACGCCCCCAGCTGCGACAGGGCAAACACCAGCAGCAAGGCGCCAATGCCGCCCATCGCCGCCCACAGCCGCTCCAGGTCGTCCTCTTGCCGCCACACCGCCGACAGCGAGGTCAGCCCGACGGCCACGCCGCACACCACCCACCAGGTGGCGCCCAGGTTGGCGAGCACAGCGGCGCCAAAGAGCAGCAGGCGCTGCGGCCAGCTGTGCCAGGCGCTGCGCACGGCCCCCTGCAGATCGGCTACGGCAAAATCGTGAAGCAGCCGGCCTTTCTGGGTGACCCGCAGCCGGCAGGGCAGGCGCCGCCGCCAGTCGTCAAACAGTGCGACCGCGACTTCACTGTGCAGGCCCAGCTCGGCCGCCACAGCCAGTGGATCGGCGCTTGTGACCTGACCCTTTTCGGCGCGCTTCAGCAGCAACTGCACAACGCGGGGCTCGGCCCGCCGCAGGGCCCCTTCAAAGCGGGCGGCCGGCGTACCAGGTTCGGCCGGGGTCTCTGGAAGGGTTGGCATCCAGCGGCGCGCATGGCCCGGCTGGGCGCGCAGGTGCCTGGCGACCGCGGCCCCAGCCCAGCGCGCCAGCAGCGGCGCCGCTACCAGAGTCGCCAGCAGCACAGGCAACAGGTCGCGTTCGTGCACGGGGGCCCCGGAGTCGGCAGTCTCTGCGCCTGCGGTCTACCCTATCACGCGCCCGCGCGGCTGCCCACCGCGGCAAAGAAGGCGTCGCGCAGGGCGGCCGTGTCGCTGGGGGCATTGCCGCCGGCCTGGGCCAGGTCGGGTCGACCACCGCCGCGCCCACCAAGCAAAGGCGCCAGCTCGCTGACGATCTGCCCCGCCGCCAGCTTGGCCACAGCGTCTTTGGTCGAAGCGACCAGCAGCAGCGCCTTGCCGCCCTCCATCACCGACAGCAGGCCCACGCACCCCGAGCCCAGCTGGTCGCGCGCCTGGTCGGCCAGGGTGCGCAGCGAGCCGGCGTCAGCCCCTTCGACGACCCGAAAGACCGCTTTGTAGCTACCGAATTGCCGCTCCTCGCTGCCCGCCGCACCGCCGCCGGCCAGGGCCTTGGCCTTCCACTTGTCTGCCTCTTGGTGGGCGGCCTTGAGCTGATCCTGCAGCTTGTCTAGCCGTTCGCCCAGCTGGTCGGCCGGTCCGCCCAGGCGCCGCGCTAGGTCGGCCAGCTTCTGACCGGTTTGCTGGTTGAGCTCTAGCGCTGCCAGGTGGCAGACCGCTTCAAGGCGACGCACGCCGGCCGACACCGCGGTTTCGCTGACGATTTGAATCTGGCCAATGTCACCGGTGCGCCCCACGTGGGTGCCGCCGCACAGCTCGATCGAGTCGCCCAGCTGCATCACCCGCACCACGTCGCCGTACTTGTCGCCGAAAAACGCCATCGCGCCTTTGGCCACCGCCGTGTCCATGTTGGTGTGTTCGACTTGGGCGGCAGCGTTGGCCAGCACCCGGCGGTTGGCGTGCAGCTCAACGGCGCGGATCTCGTCATCGCTGAGGCCGGCGTAGTGCGAAAAGTCAAAGCGCAGGCGGCCTTGCTCAACCAGCGACCCGCGCTGGCGCACGTGGCTGCCCAGCACATCGCGCAGGGCCTTGTGCAGCAAGTGGGTGGCCGAGTGGTGGGCGCGGATGCTGGCGCGGCGCTCGGCATCGACCGCCACTTTGACCGCGCCGCCCAGCTGCAAAACCCCAACTTCCACCAGGATCTTGTGAAGGTGCAGCCCACCGGCGGTCTTTTGGGTGTCCAGCACCTGGGCCGAGCCGATCTCCCAGCCCAGCCGCCCCTGGTCACCGCTCTGGCCGCCGCTCTCTGCATAGCACGGCGTGACATTGAACAGCGCCAGCGCCTCGGTGCCCGCCGCCACTTGGGCGACCCGCAGCCCGTCGACCACCAGCGCCACCACGGCGGCGTCGGCCTCATCGCTGTCATAGCCAACAAATTGATTGGTCAGCCCCTCAGCCTCCAGCTGCTTGGCCAGCTCGGCCAGATCGCCCGCGCCCTTCTTCCAGCTGGCCTTGCCGCGGGCCCTCTGCGCCGCCATGGCCTGCTCAAAACCTACACTATCAATGGAGAATCCCTGCTCCGCGCAGATGAGCGCCGTCAGATCGGTGGGAAACCCGTGGGTGTCGTGCAGCAGGAACACCGTCTCGCCCGGCAGCACCTTGGGCCCGCCAGCCGCGGCGATCTGCGCGACTTCTGTGGCAATCAGCTTGAGACCCGCCTCCAGCGTCTGGCCAAAGCGATCTTCTTCCTGGCGCACAACCCGCTCGATGACCGCGCGCTGGGCCAGCAGCTCGGGAAACACATCGCCCAGAAGGTCGGCGACCTGGCAGGCCACCTGTGCCAAAAACGGCTGGTGCATCCCCAGCTTGCGGCCAAAGCGAATGGCCCGGCGCATGACCCGCCGCAGCACGTAGCCGCGCCCTTCGCTGTCTGGGTAGATGCCCTCTGCGATCAAAAAGGCGGTGGCGCGGGCGTGGTCGGCGATGACGCGAAATGCCGCATCCGTCTCAATTTCAGGGGTATAGCTAATCACCCCCTCTGGATCGAAGCGCCCGCCGTATTGCAGCCCGCAGGCGGCTTCGGTGGTGCGCACCAGGTCCAAGAACAGGTCGGTGTCGTAGTTGGAGCCGGCGCCCTGGACCACCGAGCTCACCCGCTCTAGCCCCATGCCGGTGTCCACGCACGGCGCCGGCAGAGGAGTCAAGACGCCATCTTGGCGATCGTACTGCATAAACACGCAGTTCCAGATCTCCATGTAGCGACCGTCGTCCGCTTCGACCGTGCACTCTGGCCCCTGGCTGGGGTCCAGGTCAAAGTAGATCTCTGTGCATGGCCCGCACGGCCCGGTGTCGCCCATGGCCCAGAAGTTGTCTTTCTCGCCCAGCGGGCGGATGCGCGACTCTGGCAGGCCGGCAATCTCTGCCCACAGCGCCTTGGCTTCCAGGTCGGCGGGCAGCCGCTCATTGCCGCCAAAGTACGTGACCACCAAGCGCTCTTTGTCCAGCCGCAGCCACTCGGTCAAGAAGCTCCAGGCATAGCGGATGGCGCCCTCCTTGAAGTAGTCGCCAAAGCTGAAGTTGCCCAGCATCTCAAACAGGGTGTGGTGGCGCTTGGTCCGGCCCACATTCTCTAGATCGTTGTGCTTGCCAGAGACGCGCAGGCACTTCTGGGTCGTGGTCGCGGTCTTGTAGGGCGCCGGGCGCGCACCGGTAAAGTAATCCTTGAACTGGACCATGCCGGCGTTGACAAACAGCAGGGTGGGGTCCGCCGGCGGCAGCAGCGAGTGACTGGCGACTACGGTGTGGCCGTGCTCTGCAAAGAAGTCCAGAAAGGCCTTGCGGATTTCAGCAACAGAGCGGGGCGACGTGGCGGGCGCGGGCATGGGGCGACTCCAAGGTGGCGGACGGCGGCAGAGCGGCGAAGGCACGCCTACCAGTCAGGGCGCGGCAGTGTAGCGGATTTGAGGCGGGTTGCGAAGAAGCCGGCAGACGCCGAGGGGGCCAGCGCGCTACGAGAACAAACGTCCCGTCTTCCAGGCAAACAGCAACATGGCCAAACCAAAACCCGCCAGGCCGTAGGCCACGCGCACGTCGACTGCGGGCGAGGTCGCCAGATCGGGCTTTTCTTCGTGCAAGAACGGCTCGTCCAGCCCGGTGTGGACCCAGCCTTTGCGCTGCGCACCGGCGGGGTACTTCTTGGCGGCCTCGTCTGAGGTGACCTGGATCGGCAGGTTGCGCGACACCAGCTGCTGCGAGCTGGGATCCGTGTAGGTGATCTCGATGCGCGAGCCCATCTTGTTGCGGGTCGCGGCGCGGGTGCTCACCACTTGATAGTCAATGGGTTTCAGCTCGCCGCGCTGCAGCTTGGCCGCTTCTTCGCTGTGGCCATACCAGACCACGCCAGCTGCGGCGATGGCCACCAAGCCTGAGGCAGCCCACAGCGACAGTCCCATGGCGCTGACCTATCCGCGCGACGGGAAGGCGGACTTGATGTTGCCTTCCATGTCCTGGATGTCCAGCGGCTTGGGCTCTACCTTGCCAGAGAAGCCGCCGTTGCGGGTCAGGCTGAAGGGAAAGTCCACGCCGGCCATGGTCATCTTGCCCAGCGTGCGCTCGTACAGCCACCAGTCTTTGCTGTAGGTCGAAACGCCAATGGCATCGTAGTAAGCGAACAGGCCCACGGCGCCCTTGAGCGCCAATTCCCAAGCCGCCATGCTGAGCTTGCCATTCAGGCCAAAGTCGCCGGTGGTGGCATTGAAGCCAAGCGCGACCGAGGCCGACAGCGGCTTGTTGGCATTGAGGCCCAGCTTGGCCTTGACGCCCACACCGACCTCGGCGATCCAGGCATCCGCAGAGATGCCGGCCGACAGCGCCAAAAAGCCCTCCAGGTTCATGCCGGTTTCCAGCGTGCCTTCGACTTCGTACCAGTTGCCGCTGGCGTCCTTGTCTTTCCTGCGCTTGACGACGATGTTGTTGAGCATCACCTCGCCGACCTTGAAGCTGGCGCCAAGCTGGATGCCCAGACCCACAGACAGGCCAAAGAACGGCGTGGGCACGTTCTTGCGCCACCACTTGTCGACTTTCTTCTCGGTGCCGGCGTAGAGCTTCTTGACGCCAGAGACGCCCAGCGAAAAGTCGCCATCGCGGTTGGGCGGGGTAAAGGTGATGCCGCGGTCGCCGCCGATGGGGATGGTGATCTGGTGGGGCGAGGCGTGCTCACCCTGCGGGGCTGCCGGCTTGGCGGCCGGGGCGCGCGCGGCTCCGGGGGCAGCGCCGGCGCTGGGGGCGGCGCCACCCGCTGTGGGCGGGGCGTGCTGGGCTTCTTGCTCGCCAGCGCTCTGCTTGATCGGCGCTTTCTTGCCGGCCTGGGCGGCGTCGGCCGCGGCGGTGGCTTCGGTCTCTTTGGCGGCGGTGGTGGCACCCTTGGGCCCCGCAGCTTCTGGGCCAGCGGCACCCGGCGCCGCACCGGCGGTGTCTGGGGCGGGCGCCTGCGGATCGGCGGCGCGGCCGGGCTCCTTGGCGTCGGGCTTGGCCTGGGCTTTCTTCTCGTCTGGGTTCTTGCCCTGGCGCTTCTGGACGATGTGCGCGCACTCGTGCAGCAGCACCTTCTGATAGCCCGCCGATCCCGGCTCGCCGGCCTGCGAGCTCATGGTGATGATGCTCCCCAGGGCAAACGCCGAGCAGCCGCGCTTTTGGCACTCGGCATCGGCGCCCGGCCCAGAGCGCACCAGCACGTCCGTCAGGTCGGCGCCAAACGAGTCCTTGACCTTGCGCGCGGTCGGCGCGTCCAGCTGCTCAGACTTGATCGCCCCAGAGGGCGTCTGGGCCTCTTGCTTTTTGGCTCCCGGAGCCGCCGGTGCTGGAGCCCCGCCCGCCATGGCCGTGCTGTTCTGGTCGGCGCGCGCCACGGTGGGCTGCAGCTGCTGCAGCGGCGCTGGCGTCTCTTTGGCCGGACCAGCGCTGCGGGCCACAAACTGGCGGCGCTTGGCGAGTTTCTCTTGCTCGGACTTGGGCTGCGACTGCATGGGAGCCTCCGCTGGGCGGCTGATAGACGTCTGACGCGCGCAGTCCAAAGTTGGACCTGCTGCCGCGCTTCTGCACCCCTCACAATGCGATGACAAGCGGCTGGATGCAAGGGCTTGCCCCCCAACAGCGGCTGCAGCTTGGGTGCCCACACCCCACCGGCCGATCGCGCCGGCTCACCAGGACCGCCGCGGATACCCAGGGCTTTGTCAAGTCCGCTCTCTTCAAAGCAATTTGCCAGACCCGCCGGATCGGGACCGGGGACAGCTGCGCCCAGGACCTTGCGCGCCACCGCCGTCTTGGCGTACACCGCTGGCCCGCCGGTGCGCTCCGGCTAAGAGGTCCAGCCATGGCCGCCCCGCTGCAAGCTCAAACACTCAAAGGTTTTCGCGACTACCTACCAGAGACCATGGCGCCGCGCCAGGCGATGATCCGCGCGATCGAAGACACGTTTGCCCGCCATGGCTTCTTGCCGCTGCAGACCCCGGCGCTGGAGTACGAAGAGACGCTGATGGGCAAGTACGGCGAGGAGGGAGACAAGCTCCTATACCGCTTTGAAGACAACGGTCAGCGCCGCGTGGCCCTGCGCTACGACTTGACGGTGCCGCTGGCCCGGGTGGTGGCCCAGCACCGCGCCGAGCTGCAGCTGCCCTTCCGCCGCTACCACATCGCGCCGGTGTGGCGGGCCGAAAAGCCCCAGCGCGGCCGCTTTCGCGAGTTCTTGCAATGCGACGCCGACATCGCCGGGGTCAACTCGCCGCTGGCCGATGCCGAGGTGCTGGTCACCGGCCTGCAGGTGCTGCGATCGCTGGGCGTAGAGGGCGCGCGCCTGCACCTGAACCACCGCGACGTGCTTTTTGGCCTGCTGGAGCTGCGCGGCGTGACCGAAAAACCCCAGCAGATTGCCTGTATCCGCGCGGTAGACAAGCTCGACAAGATCGGCGCCGCCGGGGTGGTCGCAGAGATTGTCCGCGAAGCTCAGCTGGACACCCAGGCCGCCGAGCAGGTGGTGGCGGCCTTTGCCCCGGGCGGCGGCCTGAAAGATCTGCAGCAGACTGTGGCGGTGGCTGGGGATTCAGCCCCGGTGCTCAAGCAGGCGGTCGAGCGTCTAGAGGCCGTCTTGGCTCTGGTGGCGGCAGCGGGCCTAGCGGACCTGATCACCGTGGACGTGTCGATCGCCCGCGGGCTGGATTACTACACGGGAATCATCTACGAGACCCGCCTGACTGACCCCAAGGTCGCCTCGATGGGCGCGGTGATGTCGGGCGGCCGCTACGATGGCCTCATTGGCCTGTTCAGCAAAGAGCAGGTGCCGGCGGTGGGCATTTCGCTTGGCCTGGACCGGCTGCTGGCGGCGCTGCAGGAGCTGGGCCTGCTGCCCACCCATCTGGCACGTGTGCCTGTGTATGTGGCTGTGATGGATAGTCAAGTCGCCGGGCATGCGCTGCACGTGGCCGGTCTGCTGCGGGCCGCCGGGCTGCGGGCAGAGGTCGACTTGGGCGGCGGCAAGCTGGGCAAGCAGTTTGAGCGGGCCAGCAAGCGCGGTGCCCAGGTGGTGCTGGTGCTGGGCAGTGACGAGGTGGCCAGCCAGTCCGCCGTGGTCAAGGACCTGGGCAGCGGCCAGCAGACCCCAGTGAGCTGGACGGAATTACCAGCATTTGTAGCCAGTTTGCTGACATAGCGCCGGCGGTTTGAAATTGCCGCGGCGCCGTGATTGACTGATGCCATGCAGGTCCGCCTGAGCTCGCACAACCTGGGGAATTGCCGACCGCTGCTGCTGGCAGCGGCGCTTGCTGTGCTGAGCGCGACTGCGGCCTGCGGCGGCGGACAGGTGCAGCGGCGCGATCCGCGGATCGTCGAGCTTGAGGCGATCGAGATGAAGGTCGACCGCAGCGGCGACGGCAAGGCCAAGGTCTATGTCAAAGACCAGGGCGCGCTCAACGACGAAGCGATGGCCGCCTTCAAGGCCAAGAACTGGGCCGAGGCCCTGCGGCTTTTTGACCTGCTGATCAAAGAGTACCCAGATCAAGTGGGCCGCTACGCCATTGAGTTCAATGCTGGCCTGTGCCTGACCCGGCTAGAGCGCCACGCCGACGCCGCCAAGCGCTTTGCCCTGGCCCGCCACTACAGCGCCGGTACCCGCAACGCCCGCGACGCGATCTTCTTGGAAGCCGAGGCCCACGAAGCCCTGGGGCAGTGGCCGCAAGCGGCGGCGCTGTACCGGGCCATGCTAGAAGATCCAGAGATTCACAAGGAAATCGGTGGAAAACTAGGCCTGCTAGACGAGCTGGAGGCCTGGGCCCGCCTGGGCATCGCGCTGCGCAAGGCCGGCGACCCGACGCGGGCAGACAAGGCCTTCAAGTCCGCTGAGCGCCTCTACGAAGACAACCGCGAGGCGCCGCTGGTGGCCGACAGCGAGTGGGTGGCGCGCGCCATGTTTGAGCGGGCAGAGATCTTCTACGAGCTGTTTGCCTCGATCCGCTTCCGCCTACCGGTAGAGCGCATGAAGCGCGAACTGGAAGACAAATCCAACCTGTTCCTCAAGGCCGAGGGCATCTACTATCGCTGCGTGCGCCTGCAGAACCGGCCGTGGTCACTGGCGGCGGGGCTGGCCATCGGCAACCTGTACTCGCGCCTGATTACCGACATTGAAGGGGCCGAGGTACCCAACGATCTGGACGAGTACACCATGGAGGTGTACCGCGACGAGCTTTGGAACCACAACGAAAAGCTGGCCAAGCGGGCGCTCATCATCTACCAAAAGAACATGGAACTGGCAGAGAGGCTGGGAGACAAGGGCGACTGGGTCGAGAAGAGCTACCAGGGGCTCAAGCGCATGGAGGGCCTGATAGAGGTCAACAGCGCGCGACGGGTGCGGCTGCTCAAGACCCCGGCGCCGCCACTGCCGCTGCCAAGCCCTGCGACCCCGGTGGCCGATCCCGGGCAAGCTGCGCCGCCCTCAGCGCCTTGATCCGACCTGGCGAGTGCCCCTACCCCCCGCCCCTGTCTCGCTGTGGAGCCGCGCCCGATGACTGACACGCTCAAGTTTGTCCGCGCCGATGCCACGCCTCACCGCGACGGCATGGTCTCTAGAGGCGACGAGCCGCGGCTGCTGAACTGCGCCGTGTCGCTGGACGGCGATCCGCGGCCGGACCGGGTCCAGGCGATTGTGCTCGGCGTCTCTGACGATCGCGGCGTGCAGCTGGCGGGCGGGCGGCTGGGCGCGGCCGAAGGACCGCTGCGGGTGCGCGACTACCTGCTCAGGATGCCTGCGCCCGAGGAATTCACCATAGGTTCGCTGCTCAATGCCGGCGATCTGCAGTCGGCCGAGCACACGGCAGAGACCCACGCCCGCCTGGCCGAAGTGGTGGCGGTGCTGCGCGAACGCTTTCCCCTGGCCCGGCTGGTGGTGATTGGCGGCGGCCAGGACCACGCCTACGGCGAAGTGCTGGGCCTGGCGCGCGCGCTGGGCCGGACCCAGCCCCAGGGCAGGCTGGCCGTGGTCAGCGTAGGCCCCCAGGCCCAAGTGCAGGCTCCAACGCCGCAAAGGGGAGAGCCCAACGCCAACACCGCTTTCCGGCGCCTGCTGCTGGAACCGGCGGCGCGGCTGGACGGTCCGTCGCTGCTGCAGTGGGGGCTGCAAAGGACCAGCAATAGCCCATCGCACCTGAGGTTTTTGGTCGCCCAGGGTGTGCAACAGCTCTACTGGGAAGAGATCGACGGCGACCACCGCCGCGCCGGCCAAGACCTGGTGGCGCGGATCGCGCAGCTGGCCGACAGCCACGCTGCCCTCAGCCTGTCGGTTCACCTGGGCGCGTTTGACCACGCCACTTCGCCTGGGGTCAGCGCGCCCTCGGTCGTGGGCGTCCCGGCCGGAGCAGTGCTGCAGGCGGCGGCCACCCTGGCCACCCTGAGTATCGCCACGCAGCTGGGCATCTACGAGCTGAATCCGCGCTTTGACCAAGACGGTGCCAGCGCCCGCCTTGCCGCGCGGGTGGCGTGGAGCTACCTGACCGGCGTCCTTTGAGGCCGCAAGGCCAGCGCTGCCCCGCGGACCAGCCGAGGCCGCGCTGACCAGCCGATGCCCCGCAGTGTCGCATCGGACATTGCCCTGGGGAGTGTCCGAAGCCGGCCGCCGAGGGGTGCACCGCTGGCCCCGCCGGCCCGCCGATGCCCCGCAGTGTCGCATCGGACATTGCCCTGGGGATTGTCCGAAGCCAGCCGCTGAGCGGTGCGCCGCTGCCCCCCTGACCGGCCGAGGCCGCGCAGTGTTGCATCGGACATTGCCCTGGGGATTGTCCGAAGCCAGCCGCCGAGCGGTGCGCCGCTGCCCCCCTGACCGGCCGAGGCCCCGCAGTGTCGCATCGGACATTGCCCTGGGGATTGTCCGAAGCCGGCCGCAGAGCGGTGCGCCGCTGGCCCCCCTGACCGGCCGAGGCCGCGCAGTGTCGCATCGGACATTGCCCTGGGGAGTGTCCGAGGGCAGCTTGGCGACCCTCTGGCAGGCTTTTTGCTCAGAACCTCAGGGTCAAGGCCAGCCCGCGCGGCTGGACCGCGAGGGTCGCCGCCGCAGCGTCGCGGTCACCCAGGGCCAGCCACAGCCCGGCGCTGGCGCCCAGCAGCCCCACGGCCAGCAGCGTCAGCGCCGACTGGTCGGTAAACGGCAGCCGCAGAGTGACGCAGCGAAACAGCACCACCCCCAACGCATACAGGTCGCTGCGCGGGTCCACCGGCTCGCCCAGACACTGCTCTGGACTCATGTAGCCCGGCGTGCCCATCACCGTGCCTTCGGTCGTCAAGTTGGAGTCCGCGGTGTGCGAACAGCCAAAATCCAGCACCTTGACCTGGTCGGCCACCCCCGGCACCCGGTGCAGCATGATGTTGGCCGGCTTGAGGTCGCGGTGGACCAAGCCTGCCGCATGCGCTTCTGCCAAGCTGCGCAGGACGGCTACGGCAATTTCAATGGTTTCTGCCTCAGACAGCGGCCGTCCGCGCTCTGCCAGGCCCTGCAGCAGCTGCTCTAGCGTGGGCCCGCGCAGCATCTCCATGACCATGTACAGCGGGCCGTCGCCGTCGCGGCCCACGTCAAAGACCCGCACGCTGTTGGGGTGGGTCAGCTTGGCGGTGATCCGAGCTTCGCGAAAAAACCTCTGGACCGCGTCCTGGTCTTCGACCGAGGCAGACATCATCTTGATGGCCACCGGCTGCTCGGTGCCCAGGTGCTGGCCGGCATACACGGCGCCAAAGCCACCGCGGCCCAGCACGCCGGTGATGCGGTAGCGCCCCGCCACCACGTCACCAGGTACATAGCTCAGTGCGTCTTTGGTCATGCTTAAGGCCTTGGTGCTGCTGCGGTGGGCCGATCGGCGCGGCGGTCACAGTAGGGCTGAATCGCTTACAAACCGCAAGGGATCAGGCCATTGGCATTGACCTGCACCAGCCAGCCCTGGCGGTTGAGCCCAAGGCCGCCAACGCTGCCTGCCAGCAGGTAGCCTGCGGCATAGGGGATCCCCGCGCCAAAGATCTGCTTTTTGCCGGCCATCAGCGCCCGGCCCTGCAGCAATTGCTTGCCGGCGCCATCCCAGCGGGCAAACCAGCCGTATGTAGTTAATTCACCTGAATTTGTGCCCAGCTTCTCGGCCCCACCGGCGGCGACCAGCTCGCCCTGCGGGCCTGGCATCAGCGCCATGTAGGCGCGCGGCCCGACCTGGCCTTCGGTGCCCCGGCGCAGCAGCGTGCCGTCGCCGTCCAGCACCGCCAGCCACGCCGCGGTCGATGCACCAGAGCCCTGCCAACCGGCCACCGCCACCTGGCCTTTGCCGGCGGGGCTCGAAACCAGCGCCAGAGCCCGCTCGCCGCCCTCTCCGATCACCTTGATCCACTTGGTGGTCAGCGTCAGCGGGTCCAGCGCGGCCACCACCACGCGCTCGGTGCCATTGGCGGCCACCAGGCGGCCAGCCAGATAGACCACCTGGCCAACCGCATCAGGGGAGTGGGCTGCCGTCCAGCTCAGCTGCTGCGCCGCCATCGTCTGCTTGGCATCCTGGCCTAGGAGCCTGTCGGAGTAATGCCGTCGCCTACGGATAACTCCTTAAAACTATTGAATCAGCTGCAGCATCCGACAGGGTCCTAGGGCGATCGTCTTGCGAGCGCCCAGGCGGGCGAAATATTGGAATTCACTTCCAAT
>CAIXGW010000025.1 GCA_903919145.1 uncultured Myxococcales bacterium | reverse complement strand
TATTGGAAGTGAATTCCAATATTTCGCCCGCCTGGGCGCTCGCAAGACGATCGCCCTAGGACCCTGTCGGATGCTGCGGCTGATTCAATAGTTTTAAGGAGTTATCCGTAGGCGACGGCATTACTCCGACAGGCTCCTAGGCAGCGGTCGGAGAGCTGCCGCGGTCCAAGGCCCAGTTGTCAGAACCCAAGGAGTCCACCGCAGGCCGTCGACCGGCACCGGAGCGCAACGCCTCGCAGTGGCAAGCGGTGGCTGGTCGTCAATGGGCGACGTCGCTTCAAAGCCGCTACTGTGCCAGGATCTGCAGAGAGTAGCCGCCTGAGCTGCCTGACGGGCCTGAGACGCCAACCAGAAAGTTGTAGGGGTTGGCAGCAGCAGAGAACTTGATCTCTTCGGGCTGGTCGGCTCCGTTGAGGTTGTTGGAAGAGCCCGGGCTGGCCTCGCAGCTGACGGCGCTCTGCACGGTTGGCGGCGTGTCATAGCGGGTGGCGCCGATGCGGTAGCCATACACGCTGATGTCCTGCCCCGCGGTGGGGGTGACCCGCACCGTCACGGCGGTCCCACCGGGGACGGCAAAGCCATACAGGACATGGTTACCGCCGTACCAGGGGTTGGCGTTGGCCGGAAAGCAGGCCATGGAGCTCTGGGCCGCAAAGCTCAAGTCCAGCGGGGTCCCCGACGAAAGGCTGCCGCTGTGGCTACCAAAGGCCTGGTCCAAGAAGACCACGCCGGCCGGCCAAGCACCTGAGCCGGCGCCGGAGTCAAGAACTTCGCAGCCAGCCACCCCTGTCAGCGGCAGCAGCGACGCCGGCAAAGCTAGGCAGGTCAGGGCCTTGGCGACCCTGGGCCAAAGAGCTGAATTGTGAAGCCTCTCGACAGTCGCCAACATGCAAGACCCTCTAGTTGGTGCAGGTTTCCACTTGGGCGGCGCCAGCGGCGCTCTTGAGGAACTTGACCGTCGTCTCGGTGATCGACGCGCGCCCGCCCTGGTTCAGAAGCATCATATACAGGCGCTTGCCAGGTTGAATACAGGCCCCGGTCAGGGTGACCAGCTGGCCAGACGGATGGCTTGGGTCGGCCTTGACGGTCAGCTTGGCGTCGGCGGACACGTTGCCGCCGTCCAGGATGCCCAGGGTCACCGGCTTGCCCGTCTTGATTGCCAGGTTCAGCTTGGCCGGGCTTGCGCCAAATCCGCCTTCAGACTGGGCCTTCCACGCCACCTGCACGGCCACCGCGTCTGCGGGCACATCGATGTAGTGCTGCATGTAGCCGGGTACGCCGTCAGGAAACTTCATGAACGAGCCCTGGGTGGCTGACTCTTTGGCTTCTACAGACAGCGGCAGCTTGTCTTCGCTGTTCTGGAAGAACCAGTCTTGCCACTGCTTGGCGCGCACACAGCCAACCATCCCGTGATCGTTTAGGATTTTCTCCACCTTCTTGGCCTGGTCGGGGATCTGCAGCTTGGCTTCCTTGAGGATCAGCTTGGCTGCCATGTCGAGGTTGGTCTGCAGCGAAAACTGCTGCAGTGCTGCCAGAATGACCGGGTCAATCGCGTCGCGCCCCAGGGCCACGCGCAGCGCCCACAGGGCCGAGCCTACGATCTTGCCGTCGGCGTGGACTTCGCTGGTCAGGTCGTCTGGGCACTTGCGCGGCTTGGATAGATCGCGCTGCAGGTGCTCGCCGGCAAAGGTCAGCGCGTAGGGGCCAATCGCCGGTTCGTCGCGCAGCGAGCACGAAAAGTAGTCGGCAAAGCCCTCGTTCATGGCGCCGGTCAGGTTGTCCAGGCCGTAGGTATCCAGCAGCACACCGACCAGCCGGGTAGTGCCGACAATCGCGTGGGTGTACTCGTGGTAGATCACCGAGGCATCGTAGCTGAAGTCGGTCTTCTGGTACTGGCCAAACACGATGGCGCCCTCGTCGCGCTGCGGCAGGCCGAACTGCGCAAAAGCCTCTTTGGGCATAAACGCGGCATTGGGAAAGCCCTGCCAGCCGCCGCCGCCAAACTTGGAGTTGAAAGATACATTCACCAGTGCATACAGTGGCTTGTCGTCTAAGGCGTGTAGACCGAGCTGGTCGGCAAAGTAGTCGTGAATTTGATTGACGTGGTAGTACATCATCAGCTCGGCAAAGGGGTCGCCCGCTTCGCCGGTGTCCGCAGGTGGGTCGTACTGCAGGTAGCTGCCATCGGCGCCCGGCACCACGGTCTGGGCTTCTACACACAAATTGCCAATCGTAAACCCGCTGCGCTTCATAGCCGCACCGCCGGCTTCCTGCAGGCAATTGAACACTTGGGCGTACTGGCCGGTCAGCTTGCCCTCGGGATCGGTCAGGTACATCAGCGGAACTTGGCTGGTGACCTCCATATCGGTGACCGGATCATGCAGGTAGACCTTGGCCAACCCTTTGACATCGGGTCCAGCAGCGACATCGCCGACTGCGCTGCCGTCCACGGCCAATTGCGCGTCCGCCGTTGCGTCGGCTGCGGCTGCACCGGCTACGGGCGCGGCATCGCTGCTGCAAGCGGTGGAAACCAGGCAAAGAGCCGTCGCCGCCACGCTGGCCAGCAAAGGGTGAACCCGTTGGATCTCAAGAAACGGCTTTGAAAGCATGGACTCTCCAGAGATGGCGCTGAGAGCAGCTGGGGCGGGCAGGGCGGCTGCTCAGTAGGAAAAGGGGCGCTGGGCGAAATTGGCTGGGGGTCATAGGCATGCACAGCAGACAACCGATCGCTGCGGCTCCGCTAGTGCTGGGCGGCTTGGCGCTGGCCCAGGATGACCCCGCTCTCGGCATCGACCAAGACGGCGCGCCGGTCCGTAGCCGGATTCACCACCACGTCGACCGCCCACACCAGGCGCGCTTCGCCGGGGCCTGCCAAGATCGCCAGCTCGCAGCGGTGCACGCGATCGACTGGCACACCGCGGTCATCGCGCAGGCCAAGCGCAGCCTTGACGGCCGTTTTTTGCGCCTGGCCCCGCTCGATGCGCTGCGGTCCAAGCTTGCCGATAGGCATCACCTCGGCCACAACGCTCAGAACCTGCCCCTCGGCGTCGATGGTCAGGGCCAAGCCGCGCTGCAGCACTGGCATCCGCTGCCCCGCCACCATTGCTGTCTGACCAAGGCGCAAGGTCGAGCGAAGCTGGCCTTTTTGCAGCTGCAGCACCGTCAGATCGCCGCCCTGGACCCCCCACAGGCCGGCATTGCTTTGCGCCCACGCCAACCCCAGGTCTTGCAGGCGCGCCGGACTGAGGCGCTGGTCGATGCCGGTCAGCAGGGCCGGGCCGGGCAGGTCGTCGCGCCAAGCGGCGTCGAGCTTGGGCTGGCGCTTTTGCCACGCCTTGACCTGACGCTGGGCAGCGCGGCGAACCTCGTCAAAAGGGGACAGAGCAGGCGAATCTTGCTGGGGCGCAGCAGGCGGCGGCGCTGCCAAGGCCTGGACGGGCAGGATCATCATCAACAGGGCCAAGGCGCTTCGGCTCATCGGTGCGGCTCTTAGCCCCCGGGCACCTTGGGGGCACCGCAGTCTACCTGATCCCCGCCGACCAGACACTAGACCGTTGCCGAAAATCGCGGCTCCTGTTGCGTTTGCCCGCCGAATGCAGGTCCCTCGCGCGCAGCGATGAGCTAGGGCTGCCTCTTTGGTGCCCCTTGCTGCAGGTTTGGGCTCGGGCTTCTAGAAATCGACCCTGAGGCCTAGCGACGGGATGATCGGCAGCCCGCCTTGCAAGGTCTGGGCGCTGTAGTCGTAGTTGTAGACCACGCCTTCTGGGTTGGTGCGGTTGTAGGCGTTTTGCACATCCAGGTAAAGGTTGAACATCCAGCGATTCAGGACCCAACGCTTGTCAATGCGCAGGTCGAGCTGGTGAAAGGCCGGCAGGCGCTCGCCATTGTAGGTGCCTTGAATGGCTTGGTAATCGTCAGATTTCTCGTCATAGCTGGCGCTCACCACGGCGGTGGTCGGGTTGCCGCTGACCAGCCGGAAGCGCGCGCTGACTTCCCAGTGGTTGGGCAGTTGCACGCTGCCGACGGCCGTCAGGATGTGGCGCTGGTCCCAGTCAAACGGTCGCCAAGCCTGCGCCGCGTCGTCTTTGCGCTCAGCCCACAGCAGCGTGTAGGCGATCCAGCCAAACCAGCGCTGGCTCAGCTTGTGGCGCGCCAGCAGCTCGGCGCCGTAGACGCGGCCCAGACCTGCGTTCTCATACGGCGGGCTTGGAAACAGCCCAGGCGTCTGTCTCACCAGGTTCCACAGCGACTTGTAGAACACCTGCAGGTCGATGCTGTCGGCAGGTCCCGGCCGCCACTCGGTACCCAGGGCTATGTCAATTCCCCGTGCCGAAAGAAGATTTGGGTTTCCCAGGCCGCCAAAGGTCAGCACTTCCTGGGGCTGAGGCCGCTGCGAGTACATGCCGCTCGCCGCCTTGAACACCAGGTCGCGGCTCTGTTGCCAGCGCACGGCCAGGCGCGGCAGCAGGGTCTCGTCGCTGTCTACGCCGCGGTAAACATCCAGCCGCAGGCCAGGCACGATCTCCAGCTCGGGCACCGGCTTGAGCACCACATCCCACCACGCAGCCGGGCCGGCAAACCAGAAGCTGCCGTTGAAGTTGAAGGTGCTTGGCGGAGTCTCAGAGGCCTGGGCGCCGCCCTCTTCAGACAGGCGACCACTGGGAGCAAACACGTTGGCCCAAAACGGGGTGTGCATCAGGTCCAGCCCACCGCGCACCTGGACGGGCCCTTTGCCCCAGTGCATCTGGTGGCGCAGCGTCAGGTCAAGCGCGTCGGCATCAAAGTGCAGAAAACTGCCTATGGAAGTTTCGCTTTTTACCCATACCGCCCCGGCCGTGGTCTTGGACGTCCAGCTCGGCGCCTCGTGGCGCAGGATGCCGATCAGTCCGTTGAACCCGGTCTGGTACTTGATGCCGCCCAGGACGCGGGTGTCGGTGCCGGCGGGTGCCTCGTTGACCAAGGCCAGCTGGTCCTGCGATCCCAGGGCAAGGCCAGTCAAGGTGCTGCGCGGGCTGAGGAAGTAGTCGACCTTGGCCTGCCAGTCCCAATACTTGGGCGCGGCGGTGAAGGGCAGGGTGCCTTCGGGGACAACGGCATTGAGCAAGGCGTCGATCCAGGAGCGGCGGGCGGCAACGACAAAACGGGTGTTTGGGCCCAGACTTCCTTTGAGAAACGCTCCGGCGTGGAAGGCATTGACCTCCACGTAGCCAGCCAGCGGCTCCTCGACGGCTGGCAGGCGCAGCCGCGCATTGAGCACCCCGCCGACCTGACGGCCCCACAGCACTGGCAGGCCTCCGGGCAGAAAGTCTATGCCTTCCAGCAGATCGGTGTTGAAGACCGAGTAGACGCCGCCAAAGTGGTAGGCCAGCGGCAGCCGCACGCCTTCCATGGCGGCCAGCGAATCCGAAGGCGCCGAGCCGCGCACCACCACCTCGCCGCCAAACGGGCTTGGCCGCGCTACGCCGGGCAGGTTCTGGACCACCTTGAGCGCATCGCCGTACACGCCGGGGACGCGCTGGATTTCCTCTGCGCTGAGCTCGCGCCGGGCCATTTCTCCCGCGGGCGGCGGGGCTTCTGCCGTGGCCCGGTAGAGGCCGTAGTGGACGCGCTCGACCCGCAAATCGGCGCGGCCCGTCTTGGCGGCGTAGATGACAATCGGCTGGCGCAGCGCTTTGAACTCCCCCTCTGCCACCGACAGGGCGTGGCTGCCGGGGGCGAGGGGGCCAAACGCGAATTCGCCGTTATTTTCGGTGACGGCATCCGCTGGTCCGTCGTCCAGCAGCAGCTGTAGGCCTGCCACCGGCCGGCCGGTGCCCTTTTCAACAATCCGCCCGCGCAGGCTGCAGAAGCCGGCCGGTACCTTTTCCAGGTCGCGGCGGCCAAAGCGGCCCTCTGCTGCAGCACGGCCCCGGCGGTCATCTTGATCGGGTGTAAAGGAGAAACGATAGCGAATCCGCACGGCTATCGGAGGGTCCCCCTCCCTGGTGCCGCGGCGCGCCGGCGAGAAGCGCAGCAGCTGGGCGGCCGCTAGGGCGGCGGCGTCAAATTCGGGGCCAGCGCTCTCTATGACTTTGATATCAGCGGGTTCGCCCAAGACATCGACCGTCAACTCTACGACGACGGCGCCGGCGATGCCGCGATCCTTGAACGCCGGCGGATAGATGGGCGTGGCGGCGCGCAGCAGCTTTGGCGGCACCAGCTCTGGCTCCGGCTGAGGGTCGGCGGCCCAGGCCGTGGGCCAAGAGGCGCCGATCGCAACAGCGACGGCCAAGCCGGCGACCCAGCGGGCCCACAGGGCCCTCGGCACGCCCGGAGCGCCCTGCAAGAACCACCCGGACGTGCGCGTAGACAAACTGGCCATGGCAGCCTCCGCCGCTGCGCAAGGTAGGAGCACAGGGCGCCGACATCAAGGTTTTCTGGTCCGGTACAGCCTGTAGGGGCCCTGCTCCGTCACCAGCTGCACTTTGTCCATGTCGCGCAGCAGCGGCTGGCCCGGACCGCGCACCAAGATGTAGTCGTACCAGTGGCCGTGCTCCTGCCAAGTAAAGCGCTCAGGCGTCCACTCAAACCGCGCCGGAAACTTGGGCGGCCCGCCCACATCGGGATACAGCACCGGCGACTGCGGAAAGTCGGCAAAACTGAAGCTGGCCATGCCGCCGCGGTCGACCACATAGTACTGGCCCATATGGATCATCGGCGCCTGCTGCAGCACCGCTGAGCCCGCGCCATAGACCAGAGACAGAAGCTTTTTGCCAGGTTCAGCCAGGGCCACCACCTGGCGGATCGGACCGGCCTCGGCCGAAAATGCTCTGGCCTTCTCGGCGTGGACCTGGGCCCCCATCAGCGTCAGCAGCACCGCCGGCGCGATCACCGCCAGCCGCCGCGGCCAAGCGCGCCCCAGCCCCGGCCACGCCAGCCAGTCGGCCCCGCTGGCAGCGAGGAGCAGCATCAGCGCCACCACCGGCACAAAACGGTAGGAGATCGGCCAGATCCACTTGTACGACACCGGGCTAGCCAAGTAGACGACCAGCGTCACCGCGACCAGGACTGCTGGAAGCTTGAGGCGCCGCCAGTGAAATTGAGGGTGCGTTTCATGGCTTTGGGGTTGGCGCAGCAGCAGCGCCGCCAGCAGGGCCGCCATCCAGGCCAGGGCCAGCTTCTCATCGGCATCGCCTTGGTAGACATCGGTCCACCAATCTGCCAGGTGGTGCAGCCGCTCTTGGATGGACTCGAAATTCACTTGCGTCGAAGTCACGTTGCGGCCGCCATGTCCCTGCTTCCAGTCGGCCTCGCCAGCCAGAATCAAAGACCGCGACGTCCACACACCCAGGGCTGCCAGGGCCGGCAGCAGGTGCACCGCCGCCTTCCACCAGTGGCGCGGATGCAGGCCCGGTGCCCCCAGCAGCACCGTCAGGCCCGCCAGCAGCCCGTAGAGCAGAAACGCCTGGGCGTGGCTGTAGAACAGCACCACGGTCAGCGCCGCCAGCCCAGCGACTTTGGGCCAGGTCGGCGCATCCAGGCAGCGCTGCAGCAGCGCAAGGGCCCACAGCAGCAGCGGCAAGGCGGTAAAGTAGTTGGCAAATCCCATGAAGAAGAAGACGTTGTAGACCAGCGGGGCCGCCAGCAGCCCAAGGGCCGGATCGCGCCCGTGGGCCCGCAGCAGCGCCAGCATGGCCAGCGGCAGCCCGACCGCATAGCCAGACAGCACCACCCGGTTGGCTGTCTCCAGCGGCATCAGGTAGGCCAGCAAATCTACAGACAGATACCAGGAAAGGTACTGCGTGCGAGAGAAGTCGATGACGTGGTACTTGTCTACGGCGAACCACGGGTCATTGTAGCTGTGCAGAATTCGCGCAGTGGCCAGGTGTTGCGGCAGGTCCATCATCGGCAGCAGGTCGGAGACCCACAGCGGCCACAGCGTCGCAGCCAGCGCCACGACCAAGCCGGCCAGCAGCCACGGATCGCGCCTCAACCAGCGCCACGGCTGGGGATCTTGCCAGATTGGTGGGGGAGTAGAGTCCATCGCGCCGGGCAGGTTACACCACGGGCGCATGGTTCGTCACGTTGACAGGCCTTGGGCCACCCGGTCGGCGACCAGCGCGGCCAGCTTGTCGGTATCGGCCAGATCAACGCCCATCGAGCCCAGCCGCCCGTCGATCATCAGCATGGCCAGCCCGTGCAGGGTAGAAAGGAACACCAGCGCCAGTTCGGTCGCCGGCCAGGTCCGCACCGTGCCTGCGGCCTGCCCCTGCTCGATGTAGCGAACCAGCCGGCCAAAAACCCGCAGCCCGGATTGGATGGTCACGTCGCCGGGTACGGCCCCCGACGTCATCACCCGGTACCGCGCCGGCTGGGCCAGCACCCAGCTGACCCACACCTTGGCCGTAGCCTGCAGCCGCAACAGCGCTTCGTCGCGGGGAATCCTGGCCACCGCCCGGTCAATGGCGGCGTAGAGGTCGGTGTAGCCTTCTTCGGCCACGGCAGCCAACAGCCCAACTTTGCTGCCAAACCACCGCGCCGGAGCCGACTGCGCCACGCCAGAGCGCCGCGCCACCTCTCGCAGCGTGACCGCATCGACACCCTGTTCGTGCAGAACGGCGACTGCGCTTGCCAGCACGGCCCGGCGGCCGGGGGACGACTGCAGCTCTGCCACCTGGGGCGGCGAATAAACGTGGGTATCTGGCATGGGTGCCTCCGCGGCCGTTGTACCCAATCTTGGGTGGCGTTGCCAAGACCCACGCCCGGCGGCTACCTTGCCAGACTCGCGGAGCCGGTGTCGAGAATACCCCGACTGAATTGGCCGCTGGCGATGCTTTATCAAGCCTGAGCCTGGGCAGCAGCCGGGCAGCCGTGCCAGAGCCCAGCGCTGGGCCAAAGGTAGATGTCCATGGCAGATTTTGAGCCCCTGTTGGTCCCCGCCGTGCCGCCCGATGACGACACTGCGCTGCTGATGCTGATCGACTGGCTGGCAGCCCGCGGCCTGTCGCTGTATGGGCACCAAGAAGAGGCCATGCTGGAGCTGTTTGCTGGCCGCCACGTGATTTTGGCCACACCTACGGGCTCGGGCAAGTCGCTGGTGGGCCAGGCCATGCACTGGCGCGCGCTTTGCCGGCGAGAAAAAAGCTTCTACACCAGCCCGATCAAAGCGCTGGTCAATGAGAAGTTCTTTGACCTGTGCGCGGCTTTTGGCCCAGACCAGGTAGGCCTGCAAACCGGCGATGCCACCGTGCACCCAGAGGCGCCGATCATTTGTTGCACCGCCGAAGTCCTGGCTCAGCAGGCTCTGGCCGCGGGCTCGGAGTCGCGGCGCTGGCACGTGGTCATGGACGAATTTCACTACTACGCCGACCGCGACCGCGGCATGGCCTGGCAGGTGCCGCTGCTGCGCCTAGAAGCTGCCAGGTTCTTGATGATGTCGGCGACGCTGGGAGACACCACCCGCATTGCCGACGAGCTGAAGCGCCGCACCGGTGTCGAAGTGGCAACCGTGCACTCCAGCCACCGTCCCGTGCCCCTGGAGTTTCAGTATCTTGAGATTCCACTGCAGGAAGTGGTCCATGCCTTGGTCAAAGAGGGCAAAGCGCCGTGCTACCTGGTTCACTTCAGCCACCGCGACGCATCGGAGACGGCGGGCAGCTTGATGTCGGTCGATCTGTGCACCAAAGAAGAAAAGCGCGCGCTGACCGAGGCCATGTCCGGCGAGCGCTGGCCCAGCCCCTTTGGCAAGAGTCTTCAGAGGTTGCTGAGGCATGGCATTGGCTTGCACCACGCCGGGCTGCTGCCTCGCTACCGCCGCCTGGTCGAGCGGCTGGCCCAGCAGGGCCTGCTCAAGCTCATCTGCGGCACGGATACCCTGGGCGTCGGCATCAATGTACCGCTGCGGACCGTGCTCTTCACCAAGCTGTGCAAATTTGACGGCGAGAAGTCGCGTCTGCTGCAAGTGCGCGAATTTCAGCAGATCGCCGGCCGCGCGGGCCGCAAGGGCTACGACGACCGCGGCTGGGTGGTGGCGCTGGCGCCAGAGCACGTCATCGCCAACAAGCGCATGGAGCTCAAGTCAGGGCGCGATGGCAAGCCGATCAAGTTTGTGCGCCAAAAGCCTCCGGAAAAAGGCTATGTGCCCTGGGATGAGACCACCTTTCAGCGCCTGGTAGGCGGCCAGGCAGAGAAGCTGGAGCCGGTGTTCCGCGTCGACCCTGGCCTGGTCTGCCAGGTCTTGCGCGCCGTTCCAGAGCAGGCTGGCCAGGGGCTGGCGCGGGTCGCCGATCTCATCGGCCGCTCGCACCTGCATCCGGGGGGCCAGCTGCAGCAGCGGCGCGAGCTGGCGAGGATTGCCCGCAGCCTGCGGCGCACCGGGATTCTTCAGGTCGATCCGGGGCGCCCGCCGCGGTGCACCATGGATGCCAGCTTGCAGAGCGACTTCAGCCTGCACCACACCCTCTCTCTGTTCCTGGTCGAAGCGCTGGAGCAGCTCGACGTCCGCCACCAAGAGCAATTTGGCGACGATCACCCAGACTCCGATGCGATCTGGGCCGCCGATGTGCTGAGCTGCTGCGAAGCGATTCTAGAGAATCCGATGCCCGTGCTGCTGGCCCAGGTCAACCAGGAGAAGTCGCGGTTGGTGGCAGAGATGAAGGCCGACGGCGTTTCCTATGAAGAGCGCATGGAGAAGCTGGAGGGGGTCAGCTGGCCCAAGCCGCTGGCGGAATTTCTCTACGCTCAGGCCGATTTGTTTGAGACGCGCCACCCCTGGATCGCCGGCAGCTCGGTCAGGCCCAAGGGTATTGCCCGCCAGATGTTTGCCGACTTCCTGGGCTTTGACGACCTAGTCCGCGACCTGGACTTGGAGCCGGCCGAAGGAGTGCTGCTGCGCTACCTGAGCCAGGTCTACAAGACCCTGTTGCAGAACGTGCCGGATCGCTGGCGCTCGCCTGCTGTGTGGGAGGCCATTGGCTATCTGCGCGCTGTGATTGGCAAGACCGATGCCAGCCTGGTCGAGGAGTGGGAGTCTCTGCGCACCGGCCAGCCCCTGGAGGTCGCCGACATCCCCCTGCCCACCAGACCCAAGAAGCGCCGTCTGGCCGACCTGGCCCGCGACCCCAAGGCCTTTGCCGCCCGCGCCCGCGCGGAGATGATCCAGCTGCTGCGCCTGCTGTTGGCGGGTCGCTATGGGCAAGCCGCCGAGGCCATCCGCCAGGGCGAAGGCGCCGAGGCCTGGTCCCCAGAGCGCCTCCAGGAAGCCTGGCAGGCTATAGAGCTCCAGGTGGGGCCCCCGGTGTGGGATCACCGCGCCCATCTGGCGGATCACTGTCAGGTCCGGCTGGTCGAGCCCAAGATCTGGGGTGTGACCCAGACTATTTTCACCGAAAACGGGCCCTCGGACCTACAGCTGCACGCCGAGGTCGACCTGCGCCGCGAAGAAGGCGGCGAGGACGGCCCCATGCTGTGGCTGATGAGCGTCGGCTAGGTTCGGTGGAGTGATTGAAATCGTTCTAGATAGTTGCTGGCCACCACGCCTTTAGTCGGCCATGTAGACGCAGGCCGCGCCGTCAAAGCACATGGCGCTGGGGCAGGCGCAGACCTTGGTGTCCTTGCTGTACTGCGGGGCGCAGCCACAGGGGCCGATCGCACAGAGATTGGGAAAATCCCCTGAGGCTGAGCAGCACTGCGAGGTCTTTACGGTGCCGCCGCTGGCCAGGCACGCCGCCTCTTTGCTGCCGGGCTGCGAGTCTTGGGCAGTGTCGGCGGGCTGTACATCGCCTCCGCCAGTATCCGTGCCTGCTGAGTCGGCGGTGTCTGGCGACACAGTATCCTGAACGTCTACAGTATCCTGAACGTCTACAGTATCTTGAGCGGTGTCGGCTGCGGCGTCGGCATCGCCGGTGGGGCTATCAGCGGTGGTGGCGTCGGTGGCGCTGGCGTCGGTGTTGATCGTGTCAACCGCGGCGCTGTCGCTTCCGACGCTGTCCGCTGCATCGCCGCTGGCATCCAACTGGACGTCGCTTGTGGTATCGGCACTGGCCGCGCTGGAGGTCTTCTCTTCTTCGCACGCCATCAAGGCCACGGCTGCGGCAAGCGCCACTGCCATGGGGGGCAGCGCCCGTCGAGCCTGTTGAATCCACATCGCCATGGTCACCTCTGGGCCACTCTGGTGGCGGATCCACCTTAGAGGAATCTGCGGCTCGCGTCACTTCGACAGGGCAGGGCGGACGCGACAACTCTCAATAGATAACAGCGGCTTGGTGCAGGTCCCTGCCATCTCCGCCTTCCCCTTCGTCACAGTTGCGTCATATTGCTCAGCCACCCTGCGGTTTGCATTGCCGCCCAGAGGGCAGGCTGCTATACGGGCGCGGTTTGGCAGCGCCGCCGCTGTCCGTAGAGCTGACCATGACTCTGTTCCGGTTTCCCGAGGATCGCCTGCCGGTCCTGCTGTTTGCGCTCTACTTTGCGCTGGACTTGACGGTGCTGACCCAGGCGACCTCCTGGTGGCTGCCGCCGCTGTGGATGCTGGTCGGCATCATTCCAAAGGGCTGGATCTGCTCGTGGAATCACCACCACCAGCATCTGTCTTTCTTTCGGCCGGCCTGGGCCAACCGCCTGCTGGAGGTGATGTTTGGCTTCCAAACCGGCGTCACGTCGCACGCCTGGTTCTTGCACCACGTGGTCGGCCACCATCGCAATTACATGGACCAAACCAAGGACGAGTCGCGCTGGATGGGCGCCGACGGCCGGCCGATGAGCCAGCTGAGCTACGTGGTGACGACAGCGCTGACGGCCTACCCGCGGGCCTGGCAGGTGGGCAAGCAGCACCGAGAGCAACAGAACCTGCTGGTGTCGATGGGGCTGCTGCAGCTGGTCTTGCTGGCCGCTTCGCTGGTCTGGCGGCCCTACAATGCGTTGTTTGTCCTGGCGTTGCCCATGGTCATCTCTCTGGCTCTGACGGTGTGGGCCACCTACTTTCACCACGGCGGCTTGGTGACCGAAGACCATTTCCAGGCGTCGTACAACATCTTGCACCGCGGCTACAACATCGCCACCGGCAACCTGGGGTACCACACGGCGCACCACGCTCGCCATGGCCTGCACTGGTCGCGCCTGCCCGCCTATCACGCTGAGATTGAGGCTAAAATTCCGGCGACTCTGTACCGCCAGCCGGGCATCCCGTTTCGCTGGACAGAGACCGAGGCCATCATCGACCAGACACGGGCGGCTCTGTCCTAGGGTTTCCCTCAAGCAAGAGTTGCAGAGGGTCCCGCCCCTTCCGAACAGGTCGCCAAGCCGGCGGCCCTAGGCCGCCATGTCGAATTCCCGTAAGCCGATTGCGCTGTTGCTGCACGGCTCCGCCGACTCGCCCGCCGCCTGGCAAGCGGTGCGGGCCCTTTTGGAGCCCGGCATGGAGGTCCACGCCCCGGCCCTGCCGCCCATGCCTGACAGTCTGCCGCCCGGCACGCCAGCCCTGGCGGTCGACCTGCCGTGGCTGACCCGCCTCATGGCGCAGACCGGGGCGCGGGTGCTGGTGGCTCACTCTTACGGCGCGCTCTTGGCGCTGCACTGGGCCCTGGCCCATCCAGGCGAGCTGGATGCCTTGGTGCTGGCCGAGCCGATTTGCTGGGGTCTCCTCCGCGGCCTTGGCCCTTCTGCGGCCTTTGCCGAACTTGACCAATGTGTGCAGCAATTCCAGGCCGGTGACAGCGAGCCGGCCATGCGCTGGCTGGTCGAGTACTGGAACGGCCCTGGTTTCTGGCTTGGCCTGCCCGACCGCATCCGCGCCGGCCTGGCGGCCACGGCAACCCGCACCTGCGCCGAAGTCCTCTCTGGCAACGGCGACAGCACTGCGCCCGCCGATCTGCTGCAATTACCCAAGGTAACGCGCTTACTGTGCGGGACCCACACCACGGCCGAGTCGCAGTTGGTGCAGCAGACCTTTGCGGCGGCACGGCCCGACGTGCGGCTGGCCTGGGCTGAGGGAGCCGGTCATCAGTTCTTGCGCAGCCACGCCGCGTTGGTGGCGGCAGTGGTCCGCCAAGCCGCTGCCGACGCCGGCCTTGAGCGCGCGGGGCAACCGGATGCGCCGCGCTGACGAGCCCATAGCTCACGCGCCGACGCTGACCCGGTCGCGACCGCTTTCCTTGGCGCGGTAGAGCGCCTTGTCAGCTATCTGGATGAGCTCGTCAAAGCTGAGGCTGTGGTCCGGAAACATGGCTACGCCAAACGAGGCGGTAAAGGGCGGCACACCGCCCGAGCCCGCTTGGCGCGCAAGGTTGCCGCGCAGCCGGTCCAGCACTTGGGTGGCGTCTTCATGGCTCCAAGCCCTTGCGTGCCGTCGCCGCGGCCAGGCCGTCATGGTCCTGTCACGCCAGGGCCAACGTGCTGCGCCGACTCCCTGTGCTTCCGACAGCCCCGCAATCTGGTAGCCCCGCAGCAGCCTTCTTTGACCATTGCAGCGCTGCCGAATACCCTCTTGGCTTGACCCCAGCTGTGGCCCTGCCGCCCCCAAGGAAAATCCATGAGCATGTTTGCACTTTTGCCTCGCCGCGGGGGCCGTTGGCTCTGTCTAGGGCTGGCGGTCTGGATCGTTGCCTGTGGTGGTCAAGAGCCCTCGCCGCCGGCAGCTGCAGCCGATGCCGGCCAGGTCAGTGGCGACGCGCCTGCCACAGATTCTGGGGGTGCCGACGCTTCTGGTCCCGACTCCGCAGCTAGCGACACCGCTGCCGATGGCGCAGCGGCGGCCGACGTCGATGCCACAGCAGAGGTCTCGACCGACGCCGTTGCCGACGTTGCAGGAGATGTCTCGACCGACGCAGGCACGGACGCCGCTGCCGATGGCTTGGCCGATGCCAGCGCTGACGTGGCCGCTGCGGTTGGCACACTGGTGGCCAAGGACCACGAACTGTCCAAGGTCTACAACAAGATCTTCATTACCGAAGTCGCCATGCCCTCCAGCTCGCCGACGGCTGGCAAGCTAAGGATCTCCTTTGAGAAGGCCGGGGCTGCCGGTGAGCTGGCGGGCGAAGTGTCAGTGCCCGCTGCCAAGGTCCACAGCGACCTGCCCGTTGTGCTCAAGCAAGCTATTGTGGGAGAAAAGGCCTTCATTGCAGAGCTGTTGCTAAGCGACGGCAAGCCCGCCCTGGGGCTCGACGGCGCGCCGCTGATCGCCACCTTCAAGGTGACGGGCGACACGGTCGATCCGGCCCTGGTGGTTGAAAATCAGCAGGTGCCCGCCAACAACTTGACGGCGCTGACCCTTGGCCTGGTGCGCGTGCCCGATCGCTTTGCGGTGGGGGCCTGGGTGGCCATCTACAGCGACAACGCCGGCAAGATCGGCACCCTGCTGGGCAAGCTGCAGCTCAAAGCGGGCGACCACACCAACGTGGAATTGGCTCTGGTCAGCGGGCTGCTCAAGGGCCAGGTGTTGCACGCGTTGCTCAGAGAGGGTGCCAGCGGCTCGGGCAGCTGGAATCCCAGCGCGCCAGTGGTTCCCTACCTGTCGGGCCAGCCGGTCCACACCCAATTCGCGGTCGACAGCGAGGCCTTTCACCCTGTGCTGGAGATCGAGGATCAGACCCTGACCGACCCCAAGAAGCTGCTGATCAAGAAGGTGGTGGTGCCCAAAGAGCACTTTGGCGGCTGGCTGGCCATCTACGCCGACAGCGCCGGCAAGCCCGCAGAGCTGGTGGGCAAGCTCTACTATGTCACTGGAACCAAAACTGATCAGACCTTGGCTCTGACGGTGCCGCAGCAGGGTGAGAAGACGCTGCACGCCATCTTGTACGCCGGCCAGAAGTGGGATGAACTGGCCAACGTGGTCATGAAGGCCCCCGGCGGCGGCGACATGAAGACCACCTTCCAAATCGGCGCCAAGCCCTTGAGCTACATCATTGCCGAGCCCTATACGACCGACAACCCCCGCCACGTGATGGTCACCCGCGCCTACTCCTATGACAAAGCGGCCTGGGTGGTGCTGGCGCGCGATGACAACGGCAAGCCGGGCACGGTGCTGGCGCGCAAGAAGATCCTAAAGAAGTTTGCGGGTAACGTGCATCTATGGAATCTGACCGGAGATTTTCTAGAGAGCGGCACCATTGCCGAGTACCTGACCGCCAAGCCCGGGACTTTTCGACGCTATGCCCGCGGGATCGACAAGATCCACGTGCAGCTGTTTGAAGACTTTCCCGAGGATGGCAAGTTCAGCTATGAGCCCGGCGGAAAAGAGGATGTGCCCGTCTTGGATGCGCTGGGCAAGCCGGTGGTCCAGGTCATGACGGTCACCGTCAAGGCGTCGGTGCAGAACATTCAGCAAGACAGCCCGCGCTACTACTTTCCTTGCCCCCTCAGCCAGCACGTCGCCAATGCCACCAAGCTGCCGGTGGACTGCCGCTGCCACGTCAACATCGTCAACCTGGACTTTCCCGAGTGCAAAGCTGACATCGCCGACGGCCTTGGCATGACCATTGGCGAAGGCCCGCGGGCCCGTTCTCACAATTTCGGTGGCTTCCGCAGCGGATTTGCCGAGCCCGCCTCCAACGAGCTCATTGCGCTGATGGTTTGGAAGGACCACAAGACCAAGTGGCCAGAGAACGACATCACCATCGACGTCGGCGCCGTGGTGGGCATCGACATGACGACCCGCAAGCGCCGCATCATTGGCGGCCGCTTTGAGGATCCTGCCACGGGCATCCAAGAACTCGGCAAGGGGCCAGTGCTTTCCTATCCGTTTGAGGTGCAGAAGGGGCCCGACGGCAATTACTACATTGGCAGCTATGGCTACGTGCGCATCGACGCCAGCTTGGTCCCCACTGTCGACATCATCCGCATGAACCCCAAAACCGGTGACCGCCAATACGTGTGGCGCAGCAATCACCTGGGCTACAACCTGGCTGGCGCCGCCAACCCCTACGGCCACTGCGGCAACGGCAGGACTGACAAGTACGGCTACTACTCAGTCCAGATTGGCACCCGGGCCTTGGGTCTGGACGACAAGGGCAATTTCTTCTTGAGCTACGCGCACAACGGCTACACACCGACCTCAGACGGCATTGGCATTGTGCAGGTCAGCGCCGACGGCAAGGCCTGCAGCTTTGTGACCCGAAGCAAGACCGGCGCAGACAACCTCTTGTACAAAGGCCAAAATATCGGCAAGGGCGTAGAGCCCCAAGCCGGCCCGTACAAGGGCATGCTCGTCAAGGGCGGCAAGCTCTACACGTCCACCGAGCTCAATGACGAGCTCTACGAAGTCGACATCGCCACCGGCGACCGCAAGCTGCTTCACAAAGACGGCGTTACCGACGCCCACAACGGCAGCTCGGGCACCCATGTAGTGTGGGACGCGCACCGCAGCCTGATCTGGCAGGCCGGCCTCTCTGGCTCCACGCTGATGTTTGACCCGGCCAAGGGCAAGGGCGAGCCGCTGTGGTGCCCTGAAAATGACCGGGACTACATGGGTATTGCCTGCTTGCACCCCGCCGCCTGGGGCAACAATGGCTTGCCCATGGAGCGCGGCATCTGGATCCACCCGACCGACAAGGAGTACATCTTTGTGGTCAACCTGAGCATGATCATCCGCGTCCACCTGCCCAGCGGTACCAGCGAGATCTTCTCGTACTGAGGCACGGACCGCCCGATGGCGCTTGCTCCGCGGCCCTGAAGTCCGTACCTTGTCCGCCCGCCTGAGCACGCGCGCACCCTGCGCAGCCCTCCCGCGGCCCCAAGGCGAACATGGCCAGCATCTTTCAAGAGGCAGAGCGCGAGCGCGCCCAGCAGCTGGTCGCGACCCGCTCTGACCTGTTTGACCGCTCCGCAACCGGCGCGCGCTTCTTTGGCAGGCCGCGGCCCTTTGTGTTGCAGCAGCCCGCCACCAATTTGTTTGCACCCATCCGGGTCACAGCCGTCAAGTACTTCTCTTCCAACAAGATCTCCTGGTGGGGCGGTCGCGGTCCCACGGGCCACCTGCTGTCTTCTCAGATCGCCTGCCTCAACCACTTGTTTGCGATTCGCGATGACGCAGAAGCGGTCACGGCACTGCTGCAGGGCATCAGCGGCGACCTGATAGAGGCGCTGCCCGTGCCAGGTGATGTGGGCGCCCCGGGCTATCTGCAGTTTGAGGCCGTCAGCGATCACCAGTACCTTCAAGAAGACAGCCTTGAGCGCGGCGCGCTGTGCACGACCCTGGATGTGCTGGCCTATGCGCGCCACCGCGACGGCGGCCGCCGGCTGGTAGGTTTTGCCTGGAAGTACACCGAGCACTACAGCGAGGCCGAGCGTTTTGCCGAGGGCCCGGTTCGCGACCGCGCCGCCAAGAAGGGCGATGTGCGGCAGCTGCGCTACAACCCGCTGGTCCTTGCTTCGCCGCAACTGGGCGATTCGGCAGCTGCAGCCATGGCGACGGCCGGCGCCGCCGAGGTGCTGACGTACAAAGAGCCCTACGCCCAGCTGATGCGCCAGACCTTGCTGCTGGAGCAGATGGTGGAGCATCGCTCGCAAGAGCGCAAAGCGGCAGAAGATTTCCTGCACGTCCACGTGATTCCCAAGGGCAATGGCGATCTCTTGGACAAGCGCGACCCCGCCACCGGCCTGACCATGCCAGAGCAATGGCGCAGTCAGCTGCGCGACCCCGCCAAATACCTGGTGATGGACCCTCAGGATTTGCTGCTGCCGCTCAAGAACCTGTACGGCAACGCGGCGCTGTTGCGCTACTTGCAGCTGCGCTACGCAGAGGCTTCCCAGCCGGCCCAGCTGCCCGTGGCGGTGCCGGCGCCGGTCGGCTGAAGCGACCGCAGAAGCCCGGCTGAGCACCGCCGTTTCCTGCCTCTCAGAGCCAACGCAAAATGACGATCAGCGGTTGCCCATGGTGATGAGCTTCATCAGCTCGGCGCGCGTCGCCGGATCCTCGTGAAACTCACCCAACATCGCCGAGGTCACGGTGACCGCGTTGGACTTCTTGACTCCGCGCATCGCCATGCACATGTGGGTGGCCTCGATGACCACGGCGACACCGGCCGGATCCAGGGCCTCTTGCAGCGCTCTAGCGATCTGGGTCGTCATGCGCTCTTGCACCTGCAGGCGCCGCGCGTAGACATCCACCACCCTGGCCAGCTTGGAAAGACCGACCACTCGACCGCGCGGCAAATAGGCCACGTGCGCCTTGCCCAGAAACGGCAGCATGTGGTGTTCGCAGAGGCTGGCGAAGTCGATGTCCCGCACCAGCACGATCTCTTGGTGATCCACGTCAAAGACAGCTGACCTGAGGATCTCTAGAGGATCTTCGTGGTACCCCGAGGTCAGGTCGCGCAGCGCCTTGGCCACCCGCTTTGGAGTCTTTTGCAGCCCGTCGCGGTCCGGGTCTTCGCCCAGTTCGATGAGAATGTCGCGAACTCTTGATTCCATCATCCCTTCTATCGCCGCCTTGGAGGCGTCGCGGTGCCGGTCAGCCTAGGCCGGTGCCGGCACAGATTCAAGCACCTGGTGCAGAACTGCCTCTACCGCGGTCCGTTCGCCGCTCGGCCCCGTCAGCCCAGACAGGACAACGCGGTGATTGGCCACCGGCAGGAACAGCCGTTGGATGTCGTCTGGCGTCACGAAGGTGCGCCCCTGCACCAGGGCCCGCGCCTGCACCGCCCGGTAAAACCCAATTGCCGCCCGGGTCGACAGCCCCAGCTCCAAAGAGCGGTTCTGCCGCGTCGCCTGCACCAGCGCGTGCAGGTAGCCTAGAACCTCTCTAGACACATGAACCTTTTCTGAAGCGGCCACCAAGTCTTGGACGATTTTGGCGTCCGCCGCGGCAGCTGGCATCTCTTCAGGGGCACCGTGCCGGGCGATCAGGTCCATCTCGGCGTCGGCCTGCAGGTAGCCCACCGACATCCGCAGCAAGAACCGATCGAGCTGCGACTCTGGCAGTGGAAAAGTCCCATGAAATTCCCTGGGATTTTGCGTAGCGAGCACCAGGTGCGGCTGCGGCAGGGCGTGGGTGCGGCCATCTACGGTTACCCGACCCTCGGCCATCGCTTCTAGCAGCGCCGACTGGGTGCGCGGCGTGGTGCGGTTGATCTCGTCGGCCAGCAGCACGTGGCAGAAGATGGGGCCGGGCTTGAATTCAAACTGTTTGCTGTCTTGGTCATAGATCCCGACCCCAACGATGTCTGCCGGCAGAAGGTCGCTGGCAAACTGGATGCGTTGATGGGTCAGACCCAGCACATGGGCAAACGTGCGGGCCAGGGTGGTCTTGCCCACGCCGGGCACGTCTTCAAACAGCACGTGGCCACGGGCCAGCACGGCCACCATCACCAGCTCCACGATCTCTCGCTTGCCAACAAACACCGTCTCTACGGCTGCCACGATCTGCCTGCAGCGCTGCTCTGGCGTCAGGCCTTGGCCGGCTGAATCGATAACCATATCTGAGCTCATGGGATTGCCCCCTTGCGGTGGTCTGCTGAGGTTCACGGCTGCGGGTCGGTGGCGGTGGCGGCTGCGGGCAAGGGCTTGGCCGGCGCGCAGCGGGCCTGCGCCGCTCGCACATGGCCGGTGGCCTGAGCACCGGTGGCCGCGATCTCCGGCACCAGCGCTTCCAGGCCGTCGTCGCGGGCTTCGCGCTCGGCCGCTTGCTGGATGGCCGCGCCGTCGCGCGAGCTGCGGCACAGCGCGTCGGCCAGCACCGACACCACAATGCACCGCAGCAGCAGCTTTTCTACCCGGCTGCGCAGCTCTGCCGGTGCCTGGCTGCCCAGCCGCTCGCGGGCTCTGCGCGCCTCAGACTGGCCGCGGCGGGGCATCCCCAGGTCCAGGGCCACGTCCGCCAGCGAAATGTAGATCTGCGCCGCCTTGGGCTGCAGGCGCTGGGCTTGCTCCAAAGCCGCCATCGCCCCCACCAGATCCTGGCCGCGCTGGCGGGCCAAGCCCAGGGCCGTCCAGGCCACCGCGCTGTCTGGGGCCACCTGCACGGCTTTGCGCAGCGTAGTCAGTGCTTTGGCAATGTCGCCCAGCTCCAACAGCGTGATCCCCAGGTCGCGCAGCGCATCGGCGTGCTGGCCATCCAAGCTGAGGCAGTGCTCAAGCGCTTGCTGCGCCTTCTCCAGCTCCCCAGCCAGCAGGTGCACTTGAGCCAGCGACAGCCACGCCTGGGTGTCCTTGGGCGCCAGTACGGTCGCCCGCTCCGCCGCCTGCAGGGCCAGCGGCACTCGGCCGCGCGCCAGGTAAGCCTTGGCCAGCGCCACGTGCAGCTGCGGGTGATCGGGGGCCGTCTTGAGCGCCGCCAGGGCGACCTCGCACCCCAGAGCCGCATCACCGCGCCCCACCAGCAGTTCGGTCAGTCGCAGCGCAGCTTGGCTATCGTCGGGTCTCAGCTTGAGCCGCCGCACATAGGCCGTCGCCGCGTCGTCCAGCTGGCCGGCGCCATCCAGAGCCCGCGCCATCGCGCCCGCCACCTCGGCCGAGTCCAACTGCCGGTCGTAGCGCGGCCGCAGCAGGGCCGCCGCCTGGGCGTGTTTGCCGCGCAGCATCAGCGTTTCCGCGTACTCCAGCTGGGCCAGGTCATCGCCGCCGGCCGCCAGTTCCGCAAAGCGCGCCTCTGCCAGCTGCAGATCGCCGCGATCGCGATGCTGGCGCGCCTGCTCCAATTCGCTCAGCCGGTAGGCCGTCGGCTGTTGCGGCGCAGAGCAGCCGGCTGTCGCCACCAGGGTCAGGCCCAGCGCCGACGCCAGGGCCTGCCGCTGCAGCATCTGCAGGATCATTGTTGCCATTTCAGGCGGTTGGCGGAGACCAGAGCTTTGTCCGGCCTCTTGGCCTTGACCAGCCGCCCTTCGCCATCGCGGTGGGGGTGGGCGACTTGAAACTTGGAAGGTTGCTGCTCGCAGCGGGCGTTGATCTCCACATCGCCTTCAAATGAAGGTGGAAGTTCGCGGTCCTCAAAGATCGCCCCCCACGGGCACTCGGGTTCGCAGGCGCCGCAGCTGATGCACTCCGTGGGGTGGATGAACAGCATGTTGGGCATGTCGCCGACTTCACTGGCTTTGGGCTCGTAGATGCACTCCACTGGGCAGACTTCAACGCAGCCCTTGTCCACGCAGTCTATGCAAAGCCTTGAAACTATGTATGCCATTGCCGTCCTCTGCCAGCTGAACTGCGGCGCTGTAGCGGCCAGATGGCGCGACTGCCGGGGCTGCCCTTTGAGATTCCCAAATGCGCCGCCAAAGTGCAACGCGTGCCGCGCTAGCGTTTCGATTCCCGTGGGTTCTAGGGCGGCTTTGGGCCGTTGCGCAGCCGATTGAATCGGGCGACGGGTGGCCGCGTTATCCCCTCAGCCGGGCAAGGCCGGTTGCAGGGCGCGGCCCCAGGAGTCAGGATGAAAACCACAGCTGATACGTTAGTTTCTCTTGAGCAACGCCCGTGGGTCGCCGCTGTGCGCCGTGCTGCTCTTGTGGCAGGCGGTGTGACAGCCGTGGCGTGCGGCCCGGTCTACGTCGCCGACGATCCCTACTACAGCCGCGGTTACTACGGCTCTGCTCCAGCGCCCGGACCAGCACCGGCCGCGCCTGCAGCGCCGGGCTACGCGGCCTCTCAGCCTGACCCGTACTTCGGCGATTTGTCGAGCTATGGCAACTGGGTCACCACCGCCGAGTACGGCCGGGTGTGGGTTCCGTACGCCAATCGCAATGCCGGGTGGCGCCCCTACTTTCACGGCCGCTGGGTCTACTCCAGCTACGGCTGGACTTGGGCCAGCGAAGAATACTGGGGCGTGACCTACCACTACGGCCGCTGGGCGTGGATGGGCGGCTACGGCTGGGCGTGGGTCCCGGGCTACACCTGGGCGCCAGCGTGGGTGGTGTGGCGCAACGGCGGCGGCTGCGTGGGCTGGGCGCCCATGGGCCCCGACTACGCCATTGGCCATGAACACGCAGGGGTGCACTACTCGTACTGGGTGTTTGTGCGCCACGAGCACTGGGTCGATCAGCCGGTCCAGCACGTGGTGATCTCGTCGGCCGACGTGCCGCGGGTCTACAACCAAACGGTAGAAGTGCAAAACTCCGACCGCATCCGCGGCCATGACGGCTCTGCGGAAGCCTACGACCGCGGCCCCTCTGCCGAGCAGGCCCAAGAGTGGACCCGCAGGCCGATTACCCCGCAAGGCATCGAGTCGCTGCCCAATGCGCGTCCTCGCGCCATTCCGGCGGACGCTCCGGCGCCGCGCCGCCCCGCCGCCAGCCCAGCCCGCACGCCGGCTCCGGGGCCGGTGCGCGTGCCAGACGGCGGCGAGTACCGGCCTGAGCGCACGCCGGAACCAGGTCGGCCCGCTGACCGCGGCGACCCCCCCCAGGCCGAGCCCGCCCGCCCGACCCCGCTGCCGCCCGGCCGCGAGCCCGGAGCTGCGGAGCCCGGTGGCCGCACTCCGCCGCCTGCCGCCGAGCCCGGTGGCGGCACTCCGCCG
>CAIXGW010000024.1 GCA_903919145.1 uncultured Myxococcales bacterium | reverse complement strand
TATTGGAAGTGAATTCCAATATTTCGCCCGCCTGGGCGCTCGCAAGACGATCGCCCTAGGACCCTGTCGGATGCTGCGGCTGATTCAATAGTTTTAAGGAGTTATCCGTAGGCGACGGCATTACTCCGACAGGCTCCTAGGGGGGTCATCCGCGCAATCCGCAGCGCCGGCCACAGCCCCGCTAGCGCGCTGACCACCAGGATAGTCCCCGCGTGCCAATAGGTTCGCCAATTGATCAGGGGATGGACCGCGTCGAAAACCGCCCCGGCAAATTCCATGGGCTGTTCAGTCACCCGAATGCCCCCATCCCCCACCGCCGCCACGGTCAGCAGGGCGGCCGCCAAGCCCAGGCTGACGCCGGCGATCGACTGCAGCGACGACTCCCACACCAGCTCGGCCACCACCCGCCCGGGCGTCGTCCCCAGGGCCAGCAGCACGCCCGTCTCGCGGCGCCGCCCCCAACACGCCGGGGAACTCGCGCAGCCTCTGCAGGATCGGCGCCGGGTCGGCAATGGTCTCAAACAGGGCCGGCGACTGCCTGTAGTGGGGGTGCTGGATCTGCGCCTGGCCGGTCCAGCTGCCGGTGGCCATGCGAATCATGTCGTCATAGCTGCCCTCATGGATGCTGACCATGATCGACTGCATCCACGTCGCCACTAGCAGCATGCCAATGGTCAACGCGGTCCTGCCCTTGCGCCGCCCCAGGTTGCGCAGGCCGATGCGCAGGCTCGACAGCATCGTCGCCTCCTTACGCTGCAAGCCCAGCCGAACAACAAGCCCAGCCGAACTATAAGCCCCGCCGCAGAGCTACCTGCGAAAAATCTTCATCCGTCACAGGCACATCCCAAGAGATCTCTAACACTTGCATCACCGTGCGATGGCCCTGGCGCTCGGCCAAGTGCGGCTCGATAACCCACTGCGCCGGCAGGGTGCGACCGCCAAGGACGCGCACGTCGCCGTAGGACATACTGCGGGCCTTTCTGCCTTTTTCGTCATAGTATTCCATAACTTTTGGCAGATCGTTGCTGCGGTCGAAGCAGCCGACGATCCGGCTCCACGTCACCGGCGCTTGGGGACGCGGCACGTACTGCAGGCAGCGCTGGGTTGGCGTCTCTCGATCGCGGGCAAAGGCCACCGTGTAGTCTTTCTCCCACGAGCTGCCGCGAACCATGTCGTCGTTGGTGACGTCCGAGCCCATCCAGCTGCCCATCATCATCGACGGTGGCACGCGGATGGTCTTGGCGATCTTGGGAAGATAGTTCCACATCTCGTTGCCGCGCTTCAGGGTCGCTGTGCCGCGCTCTTTTTGCGGCGCCAGGATCACCACCAGCGTGTCTTCAAGGCCGCGCGACAGCGACTGCATCTCTAGCCGGCGCTCAAACTGCGGCGTGGTAATGGTCATGGTCATCTTGCTGCGCGATGACTTGGAGCGAAACAGGTCGTCGAGCTTGCGCGAGAGGCGCTGGGCCTCCGCAGCGGCATCCGCGCTCTCGGCTGCCAGCCCCGCAACGGGCACCGTCAGCAGCAGGCTCAGCACGGCCACCCAGGTCGCCCAGGAGCCATGCGTAGGCACAACAAGGCTCGCCATTGGGCCTCCTTGCAACAAGATCGCGAAAATGCGCCCATTGGCCAAAGGAAATGCGCCGGGGTGCCCGTGTCAATGGCGGGGGCGACAATGGGCGGGCGCGCTTGTCACCGACGGGTCGCGCCCCACAGTCTGGGCCAGCGGGCACCGGCTGCTCCGCGGCGAGGCCTTGGGCCGACCCGGACATTCCCCAGGGGATTGTCTGATCATTGATTGTGCTAGTGAATTGGCAACGACCCTGATCACGCGCAGTGGCTGAGCTTTGGGCACGGCTGCAGCTCTGGCTGAAAGGTCGCGTGGTCGATGCCCAGGGCAGCTGCCCTATGCTGCAACTCAGCGAGCTGCAAAGGCCAGTCTTGCAGTGCGTCCACCCGAACGTGGGCCGACAGCGCCACCCGCTCGCCCGACAGGGCCCAGATGTGCAGATCGTGAACTCCCTGGACACCGGCAACGGCCGAGAGCGCCTGGCGCAGCTCTGCCGCGGAAACCGACGAGGGCACGCCATCCAGCAGCGCGTGCAGAGCCTCCCTGACCAGCCGCACGCTTGACACCAGCACCAGCGCAGCGATGAGCACCGACAGCAGCGGGTCGATCGGCCGCCAGCCCGTGGTCCATACCACCAAGCCGGCAGCGATGGCGGCCACCGAGCCCAGCGCATCCCCCACCACATGCAAGAAGGCGCTGCGGGTGTTGAGGTTGTGGTGGCCCTTGACCAGCAGCCACGCCACGCCCAGATTGACCAGCAGGCCGGCGCTGGCCACCGCGCTGACCAGCGCCCCGTCGATGGGCCGCGGGTCGTGCAGCCGCTGCCACGCCTGCCAGACAATCGCCGCCACCACCAGCAGCATCGCGGCGGCATTGGCCAGCGCCGCCAGCAGCTCGGCCCGCCCCAGGCCATAGGTGTGGCGCGCCGACGCCGGCCGCGCCGCCAGCCAAGCTGCCAGCAGCGATAACCCAAGCGAGCCGCCATCGGTCAGCATGTGGCCGGCGTCCGCCACCAGCGCCAGCGACCCGCCACGCCAGCCCGCCGCGGCCTCTACCGCAGAAAACGCCAGGGTGACCGCCAAGGCGGCGGCCAAGCGCTGGTGGTGCCGACCTGCGGAAGCGCCGTGGGGCCGGTGAGAGTGGCCATGACCGTGGCCATGACCGGAACCTGGTACCGCACCGCGGTGGTGAGGATGCCCGGTCGCGTCATGGCGGTGGCTGTGAGCGTGGCTGTGCGAGGCGTGCGGGTGGCCGCTCATGCCAAACACCTTTAATTCTAAATGTTTTTCAAGCGGTTGTGGGTCACCGGTCCGGGTTGCCACTGCAGGGTGGTTTTGCGTACCCCAAACCAAGTCCGTTCCGGAACCCAAAGCGAACTTTGGGTTTGGGCTACCAGGGCTAGCGTCAGGACGGCTCATCGCTGTGTCGCCGCGGCGGAGGGCACGCCGAAGATCACCGTACGCCCCCAGGATCGGCCGGTCAACAGGGCGCTGGCGTTGACGGGCGCTGGCTTTCGCGCCACTGTGACAGGCCGCGCAGGCACCAGAGCACCCGCGGCCCTGGTAGCCCCCCGCAATGGCTGTTGGAGAATCGACCCTTGCCCCTGCCGCCTGTAGAAAGCCTTGCGCCGCTGTTGCCTTGGCTGCTGCTGCCGCTGACCCAGCTCGCGGCTGCCTGGAGCAAAGGCCAAGTAGTGCGTGCGCTTGGCTGGTGGGGCGTGCCTCTGACCACCGGCTGGATTGGAGTGCCGGTGCACGAGCTGTCTCACGTGCTCGCGGCGCGACTGTTGGGCCGCAAGGTGGTCCGGGTGCGCTGGTTTGCCCCAGATGCAGAGACCGGCAACCTGGGCAGCGTAGAGTGGCAGCCGGGCAGCGGGCCGCTGGCGTGGCTGGCGATGCTGACGGTTGGCTTCGCGCCGCTGCTGGGCGGAGCCCTGGTCCTGCGGGCCATGCTGCACGGGGCCAGCTGGGCGGTCGGACTGCCGCTGCCCGGCCCACCTGCCAGTGCAGACTGGCTCGCGTGGCGCCAGGCCGTGCTCGCGCTAGCCGACTGGGCCAAGCTGGCGACCTTGGCAGTCTGGCGCCGGCCAGATCCGCTGGCATGGTCGGCCGTGGCGGCTTGGTGGGCGATGGCAAGCGTGGCGGCGCACCTGACACCGTCCAGCGCGGACTTGCGCGGCGCCTGGCGAGGTGGCCTGGCCGTGGCGGTGGCGATGACCCTGGCGGTCGCAGGCTGCGAGCTCGCCGACATCCGCTGGCAGGACCTGGCGATGCGCACGGCGGTTGGGCTGGGGTGGCTGGTGGCCCCCGGCTTGCTGGTGGCCATTCCGGCAGGCCTTGCCGTAGGAAGCGGCGCGACGGTGTTGGGGTGGGTCAGAAAGGCTGGACCGGCGAGGTAACACCGGGTGCCGCCACGGCGCCGGACAATGCCCTAGGCAATGTCTGATGCCCGCAGCCACTGCGGTTTTTGCTGCGGGCCCCCGGGGGGCGGTGCCGGCCGCCACGGCGCCGGACAATGCCCTAGGCAATGTCTGATGCCCGCAGCCACTGCGGTTTTTGCTGCGGGCCCCCGGGGGGCGGTGCCGGCCGCCACGGCGCCGGACAATGCCCTAGGC
>CAIXGW010000023.1 GCA_903919145.1 uncultured Myxococcales bacterium | reverse complement strand
TATTGGAAGTGAATTCCAATATTTCGCCCGCCTGGGCGCTCGCAAGACGATCGCCCTAGGACCCTGTCGGATGCTGCGGCTGATTCAATAGTTTTAAGGAGTTATCCGTAGGCGACGGCATTACTCCGACAGGCTCCTAGGTGCGCGCCGCAGCAGTCGCCGACAGGCTCGCCGCCATTCGTTGACCCCACTGGTGGTCGCCGCTACCCTCGCCAGCGGTCTTTGCACGGGACTGCCATGGCCACGATTTGGATGCCCTTGCCCGACCGCGACTTCGACGTCACCGAAGTGGCCGTACCGTGGAAGCTTCTTACCCGCGCCGGTCACCGCGTGGTCTTTGCCACCGAGCGCGGCGACGGGCCACCGACCGCCGATCCACTGCTGCTGACCGGCGTGCTGTTCGGCCAGCTGGGCGCGCAGGCGCAGGCGGTGGCGTTTTACCGCGAGCTGGAGCAGGCCGCCGAGTTTCTCCAGCCGCGCGCGTGGTCCAGCCTGAATGTCGCAGAGTTCGACGCGCTGGTGCTGGCTGGGGGCCATGCGCCGGGCATGCGCCAGTACCTGGGTAGCGCCGAACTGCACCAGAAAGTTAGGGAATTTGTGGCGCTAGACCGGCCGTGGGGCGCCATCTGCCACGGAGCCCTGGTGGCGGCGCGGGCGGGGGTTCTGCAAGGCCGCAAGACCACCTGCTTGCCCGCCTACATGGAGCGCACCGCCTACTGGCTGACGGCCTGGAAGCTGGGGCGCTACTACCGGACCTATCCTCTGTATGTCGAGGCAGAAGTTCGGGCGGCGCTTGGTGAAACGGGCGAATTTGTGCGCGGGCCGTGGAATTTGACCAGTCGCGGCAGCGACAGCGACGACCGGGCGGCGTTTGTGCTGCAAGACGGCCTATACCTCTCGGCGCGGTGGCCGGGCGATGCCTACTTGTTTGCCAAGCGCTTGGCAGAGTTGCTGTAGGTGTGGGGTCTCTCAAGCCTCGCCTGGGCACACTCGAGGCCGCGGACGCTTTCGCTGGTGATACATGCGGGCTAGCCCTTGTGGCAGGCGGCGCACTTGGTGGGTGCCTTGCCGCCGCCATTCTCCTTGTCGGCATTCTCCTTGTGGCAGCCGAGGCAGCGGATGTGGTAGGGGTTCTTGCTGGTGCCCTTTTCCTTGCAGCTTGGGGCCTTGTCGGTCGGATCCAGGTGACAGCTCGCGCACTTGTGGACGAGCGTGTCACTGCCGGCCTTTAGGCCCTTCTGGGTGTGCTGGCAGGTGTCGCAAGCCAGTTTGCGGTCGATAGCGTGCGCTTTATGGGGAAACACCACCGGCGGCTTGTTCGCCTGGCACTCCTTGATGGTCACCTTGTCTGGCGCCTTCTTGGCCTTGACCCCGGCCGGCTTGGTCGGCTTGGCTTCGGGATTGCCTTCGCCAGGCTTCGCTTCGGCGGGCTTGGCGTCCGTCGGCTTTGGCTCGGCCGCTTTGGCGTCTGCTGGCTTGGCCTCGGCTGCGGCCTTGGGCTGAAGCGAACCCTTGAACGTCAGAGCCGCTGCCCGGCAGGAGATCTTTCCCTTTAACGCCTTGGCCTTGGCAGGGGCGGCCTTGGCTGCGGTGTAGGTGGCGGCAATCGACTCCTGGGCGCCCGCGGCGAGGTTTACGCTCTTCTTGTCAAAGGAAAAACCACTGCCCTTGCAGGCGATTTTCTATGCCTCGGCCGCCCCTTGGTTCTCCAGCGTAAAGGAGACGGTCTTTTTGGCGCCTGCTGCGAGGCTGCCCAGGTCGATTTGTCCGGGCGTGGCGACCACCTTGGCGGCAGCCGCTTGGGCCGGCCCTGCTACGCTCAACGTCAGCGCAGCGCCAGCGCCCACCACAACGGCCAGGGCATTGTTGAAAAACTTGGACATTCCGGCCTCCGCGGCGCCAATGGGGTTGCGCCGAGCACAGGGTACGCCAGTCTGGGCTGGCTAGCCACCGTGGTCGACGACTCCTCCGCTGGCAAACCCGGGGGTACTTCATGTAGGTCAACCCGCCCTGGGCCGTGACCTTGCCGATGGATGCACCGTCTCAGCTGGTTTGGCAGCAGCAGGGGGCGAGCTTGCCGATGGCGCCGACACAGGTGTCCGTATCTTTGACCGCGCCCTTGGCCGAGCTGACGCCGCACAGGTCGACCGCCGGCGACTGACTGCTCGCTAAGCTGTTGCTTTCAAATTGCAGACCAGCTTGGGGATACGCCCACCACAACCACCACCTTGCCAACGCCCGGCCACAGGGATACCCTGACCCAGCGGCCCTGTTGGGCCTCAAGACGGGGTTGGACGGGTGTTGAAGGGGTGGGCGACGGCACTGACGCTGCTGCTGCTGGTCCAGGCAATGGGCCTGCAGTTGCTGTGCTTTTGTGGCCACTGCCCGATTAGCCACACCCTGGGCCTCTCTGCTGCCGCAGCCGATGACGAGTCCGCCCACAGCTGCTGCGCCAAAGCCCTGGATGATCAAGCCGCTGAGTTGGGCGTTGGCCAAGCGACCGCAGGCGGCGAGTGCTGCGGCGACCAACACCAGCTGAGCGGCGCCGCTGCCACGGCCCAGACCCAGCCCGACCCCGCCGTGGCCCACCCGCCGCTGGCTGAGCCGCTGCCGCCGCCCTTTGGCGCTGCCGCCCTTGCAAGTACGGAAAACGGCCGCCATGCCACCCTTTGGGCGCGCGGGCCCCCCGGTGCAGCGCCGCCCAACCTGCCCATCGCTCTGCATCGCCTGCTGATTTAGACCACCTCGCCTGCCTTTGCGGGGGTGCGTGCGCTTGTGGGGCGGCTTGGTCCGCGTACTGCAGGGCATTTTGCCGGTGCGCTTGCGCCCCCGTCCACTTCTGCGCGCGCTTGAACTAGCGCCGGCGAGGTCTGCGATGGGATGCATTGGGGCGACCCATAGTACCGCACAGTGGGTAGTGGCCGCGGTCGCTGGGCTGGCGCTGCTGGGCAGCGGGGTGGGCGAGGCGGCGGCGGCGGGCGCGGCCGCAGACGCCTACACCGAACAGCGGGCGGTCGAAAAGGCGGTCGCGCGGGCGCCGTTGCTGCACGCCGTGGCGGCCAAGGTGCGGGCGGCAGAGGGCAATGTCGGGTCGGCCGGTGGGCTGCCGCCGCCGATGGTTAGGCTGACCGTCAGCGAGCTCTCTTACAGCGAGCACCACCAAAAGCAGCCGACTGCCTGGGTGATGGTCGAGCAGCCGCTGCCGCTTGGCGGCCAGGTAGAGGCGCCGCGGGCGGTGGCGCGCAGCCAGGTGGCGCTGGCCCAAGCGGACGCGCCGACGCAAGCGGGCGAGGTGGCCTACGCGGCGCGGCTGGCCTTTGGCGCGTGGCGGGCAGCGGTGCAGCGCCGAGCAGTGCTGCGCCATCACCTGGCCGACGCCGAAGCGATAGAGGCGGTGCTGGTGCGGTCGCTGGGCGGCGGGCGGCCGGTGTCCAGCCTGCGGCAGGCCCAGGCCCAGGCCGATGCCGAGGGCTTGCGCGTTGAGCTGGTGGCCCTGGAGGCCGGGCTGCCCGCCCTGCAGCAGCAGCTGGCGCAGTGGACCGGCGAGTCCGTCGAAGACCTGGGCCAGCCGAGCCTGGAGCTGCCGGCCGCGCCCACCCACACCATCGACTGGGACGCGCATCCGGCCCTGCTCAAGCTGGCGTCGCAACAGCGAGCTTTGCAGGCGCGGGCCAAGGCAGAGAGTGCGGCGGCCGGCTGGACGGTGACCCCGGGGTTGGGTCTGATGACGATGGATGAGATGCCGTGGGGGCTGATGCTCAGCCTGGCGCTGCGCCCCGGAGACTGGCCGGACCGCCAGCGCAGCGCTGCCAAGGTCGCGGCGACCCATGGCGAGGCCACCGCGCTGATGCCGATGCGACAGGACAAAATGCTGAGGATGCGCGCAGCTTTGGCCCAGGCCGATGGCGAGCTCAAGCAGCTGCAAGTGCGCCGCCAGTCGCTGGTAGAGCGGGTGATCCCAGCGCTGCGGCGGGCCGTGCAAGCGGCGCTGCCAGGCCTCGCCAGCGGGGCGGTGACGGTGGCCGACATCCTGGAGGCAGAGCACCGCTTGCTGACCTATGACCTGCAGCAGGTCGACCTGGAGGGGGCTTGGCTACAGGCCCGGGCGCGGCGAATTCGCCTGGAGACGGCCGAAGTCGATGGGATGGCGGTGAGTGCTGGCGCAGGCGGCTCGGCCATGGGCACCTCTGCCGCCGACACCGGATCGCAGATGAGCCACTAGCATGACGCTGTCTTTGAACGAGTAAGTCTACAGAAAGCGCTGGGGGGGACCCTGGCAGAAAGGTGCGACATGACAACAGAATCCCAAGAGCGGCCTGACCGCCCCGACCCAGACGACCAGCGCGAGATGGCCGAGCTGACGGCCAAGCCGGGCGGCTGGGCGCTGCGGCTGGCCGGCCTGATGCGCTGGCTGGTGGTGCTGACCCTGGGCGGCGCCGCGGCGGTGGTGTGGTGGCAGGCCTCAGCCCCCGCCCAGGCTAGTGGCGAAATCTACACTTGCCCAATGCACCCGACCTATCAGCAGCCGGGGCGCGGCGCCTGTCCGGTGTGCGGCATGGACTTGGTTCCCAAGGCGGGCCTGGGGCAAGGCGGCGCGGCGGCTGCGGATCCCGGCGCCTCGTTTCGCCTGCAGGGCGTTGCCGGCGTGGCGGCGACGCGCGTGGAGACCGGGCGCCTGCAGCGGGCTGGCGTGCGCTCTGCGGCGGTAGAGAAGCGCGACCTGGAACTTGCCACGCTGCTGCCGGGGCAGCTGGCGCTGGACCCGATCCGCCGGTTTGCCGTGACGGCGCGCACCGCCGGCTGGCTGCAGCGGGTGGCCGAGCGGCGGCCCGGCGAGTTGTTCAAGGCTGGCGAGACGTTGGCGGTACTCTACTCGCGCGAGCTGCACGAAGCCCAGGCCGAGTACCTGGCCACTGCCCAGCTGGAGCAGACCAGCCACGGCGCCGGAGAGACGGCGACCGGCGGCATGAAGTCGGCGGCGGGCGAGCGCCTGGTGCGGCTGGGGATGGGCCGCGGCGGCGTCAAGGGCCTGGGCAAGGCGCGCGGCGTGGCGGTGGTCACTGCGCCCAAAGCGGGCATGGTCATTGATAGGCCCTTTGAAGCAGGGCGGTATGTGTCCGTGGCCGATCCGCTGTGGCTGGCGGCAGACCTGGCTTATCTGCTGGCGGTGGCCGACGTACCGCAGACGCTGGCGGCCCAGCTGCAGCCCGGCCAAGAGGTCGAGCTGGTGCTGGCCGACGAGAAGGTGGTCCAAGGGCAGATTCTCTCTCCAGAAGTCGACGGTCGCGCCGACGTGCGGACGGTGCGGCTGCGGGCGCTGGTGCACAACGGCGATGGCGCGCTGCGGCCGGGGATGCTGGCGCGCTGGCGGCTGGTGCAGAAGGCCAGGCAAGTGCTTGCCGTTCCAGAGGATGCTCTGATCGATGTGGGCCACGCGCGCTACGTGCAGCGCCTGGGCAAAGGCGGGCTGGTGACGCCAACGCGGGTCGAGACCGGTCTGCGCGCCGATGGCTGGGTCGAGATCCGCGCTGGTTTGGTAGAGGGTGACCGGATCGCGGTAAGCGGCGTGTTTCTGGTGGATGCCGAGACGCGACTGGCCGCAGGCGTGCCTGAGCCGGCCACCGCCACGGCCCAGCCAGCTGCGGCGGCGCCCGCTGAAAAAGCCCATGATCACGCCGATCACGCTGGGCACGATCACCAGCACGGCGGCGGTACTGGCGGCCCCGAGGCGGCGCTGCAGCCCGCTCAAGTACAGCCGGTCATCGACGCCTACCTGCTGCTGGGAGACGCGCTGGTAGAGAGCAACGCCAAGGTTGCCCTTGCCAAGGCTGAGGAATTGCGCAAGGTGGCCCAAAAGGCCCAGCTCGCCCTCAAGGGCTTGGATGCCTTTCCGCAGGACCTGGCCGAGCAGCGCAAGCGCCTGGGCGAGCTGTCAGAGCAGGTCATTGCGCTGGCGCGGCGCGCGGGCCTGTCAAGCGAACTGCAGGTGGTCTGGTGCTCAATGGCGCCTGGCCGCTGGCTGCAGCGCGCGGGAGAGGTGGCCAACCCGTACTACGGCGCCGAGATGCTGCGCTGCGGCGACATTCAGGGGGCGCCGACCGCGGCCCCTCAGCAGGCGCCCAGCGTCGAGGAGCCGTAGCCCATGGACAGCAAGGCGGGAATCCTAGACAAAGTAATTCAGTCCAGTGTGATGCACCCGTGGGTGGTGGTGCTGGTCAGCCTGGCGGCCACGCTGGTCGGCTGGTATTCGCTGCGCACCGGCAGCCTGGACGCGATTCCGGACTTGAGCGACACCCAGGTGATTCTGCTGGCCGACTGGATGGGCAACCCCCCAGACCGCATGGAAGAACGCGTGACCCGGCCGGTGGTGTCGGCGCTGGTGGGTGCGCCGGGGGTCAAGGCGGTGCGCGGCTATGCCATGTACGGCATGGCTTTTGTCTACGTCTTGTTTGACGACGGCACCGATCTGGAGAGCGCTCGCAACCGCGTGCAGCAACAGCTCAGCCAGCTGCAGGGGCTGCTGCCCGCCGGTGCCAAGCTGAGTCTGGGCCCGGATGCGTCGGGGGTCGGCTGGGCCTACCAGTACGCGCTCATCGACGAGACCGGCAACCTGGACGTGGCACAGCTGCGCGACTTGCAAGAGGGAACGGTGCGCTTGGCCCTGGCCAGCGTGGCCGGTGTCGCCGAGATTGCCACAGTAGGAGGCTACCAGCGCCAAGTGCAGGTCGATGCCGACCCGGTCAAGATGGCCAGCTGGGGCGCCACGTTGAGCGAGCTGGCTGCGGCGGTGCAGGGCGCTACGTCAGATGCCTCTGGCAGCCTGCTGGAGATGAGCCAGCGCGAGTACTTTGTCCGCGTTCAAGGCACGCTGCCCGACCTGCAGGCTCTGCGCGACACGCCACTGCGCCCGGCGGCCAACCAGCCGGGCCCCAAAGTGAGCGACGTCGCCTCGGTGAGCTATGGGCCGGCGGCGCGGCGCGGCACCGCCGATTTTGACGGCAAAGGCGAGGCGGTGGGCGGTATTGCGGTGGTGCGCAGCGGCCAGAACACCCTGGCGGTGATCGAAAGGCTCAAGGCCCGCCTGGCCGAGGTGCAGCCGACCTTGCCGCCCGGAGTCAAGCTGGTGCCCGTCTACGACCGCTCGCGACTGATCAATGAATCCGTGGACACGCTGACCCATGCATTGACCGAGCAATTAATTACCGTGGTGCTGGTGATTTTTGTGTTTCTGCTGCATTTTCGCTCTACCCTGGTGGCAGCGCTGATGCTTCCCGCCGCGGTGCTGCTGGCATTTATTCCTATGAAGTGGCTGGGCGTCTCCAGCAATTTGATGAGCCTGGGCGGAATTGTCCTGGCCGTGGGCGACCTGGTCGACGCCGCCGTGGTGCTGGTAGACGATGCCCACCGCAAGCTAGAAAAGCTCAAATACCCGTACACCCAAGCGCAGCGGATTGACGCGATCCTGCAGGCGTGTAGAGGGGTTGGCCCGCCGATTTTCTTTTCGCTGCTGCTGCTGGTGGTGAGCTTCCTGCCGGTTTTTGCACTGGAAGGCCAGGGCCGGCGGCTGTTTCACCCCTTGGCGTTTACCAAGACTTTTGCCATGGCCGGTGCGGCGCTGCTGAGCATTACCTTGGCTCCGGCGCTGCTGCGGCTGCTGGTGCGCGGGCGGATTCGCAAAGAGAGCGAGCACCCCGTCAGCCGGGTGCTGCTCAAGGTCTATCGGCCGATGGCCTGGGTAGCGCTGCACAACCCCAAGACCACGCTGCTGATGGGGCTTTTTGCGGTGCTGAGCGCCATTCCGCTGGCCCGCGGCCTGGGCAGCGAGTTCATGCCGGCGCTCAACGAGGGAGACATCCTGTACATGCCCACTACCGCCAACGGCCTGTCGATTGGCGAGGCGCAGCGGACCATGCAGATTCAAGACCGGGTGCTGCGGGCCTTTCCAGAGGTTATCAGCGTCTTTGGCAAGGCAGGGCGCGCCGACTCGGCTACGGACCCGGCGCCGCTGTCGATGCTGGAGACGGTTGTGCAGCTCAAGCCGCGCGCCGAGTGGCGGCAGGTCCAGGTCCAGCGCTGGTGGCACGGCGACCCGGCCAAGGGCGGCAAGGGGCGGCCGGCCTCTTGGGTGTGGGGCGGCAAAGAAGGGGTCGTGGGCGGGCTGCTGGAGCGGCTGTTCCCTTCAGAAAGGAGCCTGGCCTTTGATGAATTGACGGCCCAGATGCAAAGTGCACTGGACCAGGCCGGCTGGACCCACGCCTGGACCATGCCGATCAAGGCCCGCATCGACATGTTGAGCACCGGCATTCGCACACCGGTGGGCATCAAGCTATTTGGCCACGATCCCCAACAGTTGGACCGCGCCGCCGTGGCCCTGGAGCAAGGCCTGCGCGACCTGCCGGGCACCCGCAGCGTGTTTGCCGAGCGCAACCTGGGCCAGTGGTACGTCGATGTTGAGCCAGACCGCGCCAAGCTGCACGCTTTGGGCCTGACGGTGCGAGACGTAGAGCAGACCGTGGCGCTGGGGCTGGGCGGTGCAGTGGTCGCCACGCTGCCGCAGGGCCGGCTGGGAGTCAACGTCCAGGTGCGGCTGGCCCGCGGTGCCCGGCAAAGCCCCAGCGATGTTGAGGACTTGTTACTGGCGCTGCCGCGCTCCACCTCTGGTCCAGCCGGGCAGGGTACCGCCGCGACCGCGGCTGCCGACCCGCAGGCGGCCGATGCCGGCATGGCTGCGATGGGCGCGATGGGTGCCGCCTCTGCGCCGCAAAATCCTGTGGCCTCAGGCGCAAAATCGCCAAGCTCGGGGCCAGCCCTGCCTGCCAGCGTGCGGCTGGGCGAGGTGGCCAAGGTCGTGGTCCGCGAAGGTCCGCCGATGCTCAAGAATGAGGACGGCCAGCTGGTGGGCTACGTCTATGTGGATGTGGCCACCGACCAGGTGGACGTGGGCCGCTGGGTCGACCGCGCCAAGGAGCAGGCGCGGACGCTGTCTCTGCCCGCCGGCGTCCGGCTGGTGTGGACGGGCCAGTACGAGCTGCTGCTGGCGATGCAAGAGCGGATGCAGATCCTGGTGCCGCTGACCCTGGCGCTGATGCTGCTGTTGCTGTGGCTGAACTTTGGCAACCTGGCCCAGCCGCTGATTGTGCTGGGCACGGTGCCATTTGCGCTGGTGGGCAGCGTGTGGCTGCTGGCGGCGCTGGACTATCGCCTGAGCACGGCGGTGTGGGTCGGGCTCATCGCCCTGGTGGGGGTCGCGGCGGAAACCGGCATCGTCATGCTGATGTACCTGGACGAAGCCTATGACCGCTGGCGCCAAGAGGGCCGCCTGCACAACCGCGATGACCTGCGCAACGCCGTCCTGGAAGGCGCCGTGCAACGCGTCCGCCCCAAGCTGATGACCGTGGGCATGAACATCATCGGCCTGGGCCCGGTGCTGTGGGCCACCGGCACGGGCTCAGAGATTACCCAGCGCATCTGCGCGCCGCTGGTGGGCGGTCTGGTCACCAGTACCTTCTTGACTTTGGAGATCATTCCGGTGGTCTACGTGCTGTGGCGCGGCTGGGGGATGCCCAAGGGCGGGGGTGGACAAGCCAGCGCGGCGGCGCCGGGGGGCGGCTAGGAAGGGGTGTCAGGTATTGCCTTTTCATCATTGGTCTTGGGGCCGGTGCCGCGGTAGCTTCGGGTTGGGCTGCGGCTTGGCCCCATTCGCGTGAAGGATGCCGCGGACAGCAATTGTCTTGGGTGGCAAGGCAGGATGGGTCAGGGCGCGTCGCCAGGGCCGGCGTTCACCCGGGTGAACGGCGAGGTGCGCCTGGAGCCGGGGTCGTGCGCGTGGCTGCGAAGTTGGCAAGAGCCCAGCGTGCCGCGGCAGGGCGCATCGCCTGAGGCGACCCGGCCACGAGTTTGGGCGACGGAACAAGTGCTAGAGTTCAAGGTGTTGTCGCCCAAACCGGCGTCGGACGCCGCCCATTCGGGTCTGTGTCCGTTGCGCGGGGGGCGGCGGACGGACGTCCTGCGCCAAACATAACCAGCAATACCATTTGGTTGTGCCGCATGCCCCTTCGCGGTCTCCTCGTTCGCCTCGCCTTTCGGCGGGGCTCAGTCGCAACCACCTGTCCGCCCAACATGCATCCGCTCTCCCGCGCCGGCTCCCATCAGACTGCCGGCGCAGTCAGACCCCTCGCCACAGTCCGCGCCCTCAGCCGACCATGCCCCAGCCGGTGTACCGCGAGCTGGCCAGCAGCTGGGTCAGGTTAGCGCGCGCTGCGGCCTCATGGCGCCCCTGCATGGTCGCGGTGGCAAAGATCGGCGAAGAGGCTAGCAGCCGCCGCAAAAAGCCTCGGCGTTTCCAGCGCAGCAGCGGCGTGGGCACGTGGCGGTACTCCTCGGCGATGCCGTCCTCAAAGTCGGAAAAACGCAGCGGATGTTGGCCTAGGATCGCCAGGTCGATGTCGACGACCAGCGCCTCGTCAGCCCCCAGCACCGCGCCCGCGGGCCGGCTAAGGTGGGCGGTCGCCAGGACCAAGCGCGCCGCCGCTGTCACCACCTCGCTCTGGACGCCGGCTGCGCTGAGCTCGGCGACGAGCCGCTGGGCGCTGCGTTCTTCGCTGTCTTGGCGGTGGGTGTCGTAGACCGCATCGTGATACCAGAGCGCGAACTCGATGGCCGGCATCTGCGCCAGGGCCGCGCAGGCCGCATCGGTCTCTACAGTTTGCCGCAGCGCGTCCAGCTCAAACAGGCAGTCGCAGAGGTGCTGGCGGTCGTGGTAGCGGCGCTCGGCTGCCCCCCACGACGCGAGCAGCGCCCGGGCCAGCACGGCCGCAGAGGCCGCATCGCCGCCAGCTCGCGCCACCAGGGCGCTGAAGCGAGCAACCAAGCCCTCTTCGCCGTCCTGCTGAGGGCTGCGGTCGCGGCGCCACACGCAGAATGTGCGCGGCTCTGTGGTGCCCATGGCCGCGATGACGCGCCCGAGATCAGCGCCCGGCAAGCGCTCCAGCAGGGCGTCAAAGGCCGCGCCGGAGATCCAGCTGCCCGGTAACCTCAGCGCCGAGCCGGTGTTCGCCGAGTCAGTGTTCTCCGAGCCAGTGTTCTCCGAGCCAGTGTTCGCCGGGTCCGCCCGCGTCGCGAAGGTCCAAAACAGGTCCTCGCCCACCGGTCCGTCGGCGGTCGTGACGATGGCCACCGCTTCGATCTCGCCCCAAGGCAAGGCGGCGACGAGTCCGAGGGCGGGGTCGGCGGCCGCGTCGGGCTCAAGGCCCTTGTTCTGGCGCTGTTCTTCCATGGTCTCGCTCAGGGTAGGGTGTTGGCCCTTCCTCGGCTCGCCGCTCTGCTGTGTCAATCAAGCCTCATCTCGACGGTGGCGGCAGCGGCCTGTACGGGCAAGCCGGCGCGCGGGCGTTCACCCGGGTGAATGGCAAGCGGCGCGCCGCACGCATGCGGACCGACCTCAATGAGCCCGGATGTGCGCCGTGGGTGCACTTCGTCGGCCGGATTAACAAAATGCACCAAACTCCTAAACTGCCTATGTTCGCGAGGCATTGCGAACTGCCGACCAGGCTGGCCTGAGCTGTCAGACGACAGGCCGCTGGCTATTCGGCTCGATTGGGTGTGCGAGCTGCGGTTGCCGAGCAATTGCAGCTCGCAGTTGGTCCTACCTCGCCGCGGCAAACTCGCGTAAAGCCTTTGATGCGCGATCCGCAAGCACGCCGCACTGCCTACCTCCTCAACTGCTCCAATACCTGGGTAGCTATCGCAACGGCCTCGTGGGGCGAGAGCGCTCCGCAACGGCGCAACCTTTGGCCCAGCGATTCGCCCTGAAGGAATTCCATAGCGATGTAAAGCCTGCCGTCGGCTGTGGCGCCGTGGTCGGCAATTCGCACCGTGTGTGGGCTGCTCAATAGGGCGCAGGTTCGCGCCTCCGCCTCAAAGCGGGCAGCGGCGCCGGCTGACGAAGCTTTGTTCTCTCTTCGGATTTTGATCGCGATGCGCTGCTTGGTGGCCAAGTGTACGGCTTCGAAGACCTGACCAAATCCGCCTTCGCCGACCGGCCCAACGATTCGGTACCGCCCGTCGATCTCGTCGCCCTGCTGGGCTAGCGGCGCGGCGAGCAGCGGCACGGTATCGCTGCCGTCGTCCGGGCAAGAGTCCTCTCGCGTCGCGCGCCTGCACGTTGGACACTGGCGCATTTGGAGGGATGACGTAGGCACTGTCGCGGTCCTGCGATTTTGGCCGGCTCGACAAACGCGCGCTGGCAGCCTGTGACTCTATCGCCCGCGGGCCGACCCCGCAACAGGAAATTCCCCTCGCCGCATAAGCGCTTAGCGATTGGCCGTCCGCGCATGAGCGTAGTGCAGTCCTTGTTCTTGGGCAAGTGCTGGGCGGTCCATGGAACACGCGAGGAGGGCACTAGAAGTCGAGGCGCACCGTTCGACCTCCCCGCCAGCGCGCTGCGTCCTGCGGCTGAGCCTATGCGTTGCCCGGGGTCCACGGCGATGGAGGAGCCCATCAACGGCAATTCCATAGGGCTGGTGGGCGCGTCCTCCGGACCGGGCTCTAGTCCGGCCGCGCTGCCGACGCGGCCGGACCGGAGACCTGTTTTTGGCCGCCGACGGGTGGCTGCAGCTCCAAAGCTCGGCCGCGCGGCCAAAAACAGGCCTCCGCCCAGGAGGGTCACGATCCCTCGCGCGCAGCTGTGAATGAATCCGGCCAGACAGCGAAAACCCCAACCCGCCATGATAATTGCGCCAGGTGCCTGCGCCACAGCCCACCCCCGGGCAAGCGACCGTTACCCGCAGGGCCGAGCCCCGGGCGTCGCGCGGACACAAAGACCTCTATGCAACTAAAGGTTCCCAGCCGCGGCGCGCCCGAGGGCTCGGACGACCGGCTGGCAAGCCGGGCGATAGGGCGCGGTCCTGGCAACGCAGCCGCACAGCGGCGCGGACCAGGATGCCCCCAAAGGGGTCCACAGGAGCATCGGACAGGTACCTGGGGAATGTCGGATCAGATGCTTGCCAACCATTTGAAATCGCGCAGCACCTACCTGGCACGCTGCTTGCAGATCCGCCAGACCGCGCTGCGCTTTCGCCGGTCCCCCTTCGCCCCTATGCTGACCCGCGGAGGTGCTTCATGGACGGCGACCGGTTGCGGACCTGGGAGGACATCCTGCACCTGCCTGAACAAGAACAGCCTGAAATCGTAAACGGAAAGCCGTACTATCGCGCCGGCCAGCGCAACCACCATGGGCGGACGCTGGCGCGCTTGACCGCTCAATTGGTCGCCGCCGACGGCCCAAACCTGCGCGATGGCTGGTGGATCTGCGCCGAAGCGACGGTGCGGTTGGCGCCCCACCAGATTGTCTGCCCGGACCTGGTGGGCTGGCGGCGCGCGCGGCTGCCGGATCTGCCGAATGACTGGCCCTGCGACATCCGCCCCGACTGGGGGTGCGAGGTGCTGTCTCTCAGCAACGCCTGGTAGGACCGCGGGCTCAAGGCGCAGGCCTATGCCGATGCGGAGATACCCTGGTTTTGGCTGGTGGATCCGGAACAACGGACCGTGGAAGTGCTGGAACTGCGCGCTGGCCAATGGTCGCTGGTGGGCTGCCATACTGACGGCGCTCGCCTGGCCCTGCCGCCGTTTGAGGGTTTGGAGGTCGTGGTGGGCGAGCTGTTTGTGCCGCGGCCGAGTGGGACCTGAGCGTGGGCGTTACTGCGATAGCTGCTAGGGATTGTTGTATTGGGCGCATCGCCGAAGCGGCGACCGGGCTGCGACCGGCGAGGCGCCGGCAGCGTCGGACGCTGCCCTTCGGGTCTGCATCCCTTGCGCGCGGCTGGCGGTACAACCTGCCAATATGAAAGGGGTGATTTGCGGCCACCTTCGCCTTTACAAAGCCGGTGGTAGGCGTACTCTTGGACCCGGAGTGCCCGTCGCCGCGGTGGGGCTGGGCCAGCAGCGATCCAGCCTTGCCGTGGTCGGGCGCGGCGACCAGAGCCAAGCTATTTGCAGGGCAGGGCACTGGTCTGAAAGCGGCCAACCGTAGCGCCCTTCGAGACGTCGTTCTCCGCACCGGCTTTGAGCCGCCGAATGGTCGCCCGTTAGTCCTGCTAGACGGTCTGGGCGCGGCGCCGCTTGGCCCAGGCGAGCAAGAAGAGGCGCTCGACGGACTGCGGCAGCTTGCCCTGGTGCTGGCGCAGCTGACTCCCCCGAGCCTTCGCGACGGGGTCACGGCTGCTTGGCGGCAAGCGCTGTTAGACGTGGCGGAGCGGCAGCTCGCTACGGAGCAGGCAGCCATGGCGACGGTGCTGCGGCTCTGCGCTGCCGAGGCACTGCCGGACCCGGAGGATCCGCCTGAGTCGCCTGCAGATATCGCTTGGCTGGTAGACGGCGGACGGAGCGAGCGGTTGAAGGCCTGGGCCTAGCGAAGGAGCTACCGCCCTTGTGTCAGCTCGGCATGGCCGCTCAGGAATTTTCTGGCAAGTGATGGCTGGCAGCTGTGACGGTCAATTCTCCCATGCACGCCATCCTGGCGTCGGCGGGCAGCTGGCCCACGGACGGTTCTTTCGCGCGTGCAGACGTTCAGAATGCCAAACATGGCGCGATCGTCAGCGCGGCCTGGGCGGAAGCGCCCGGGCGGCGAGCGCAAACGCCACGACCACAGTGTCCCGGAGCGCCTCCCGCAGCCATGGCTCGAGGTCGAGCTCGATGATCCGGGAGGGCGATAGTGCGCCGTGGGCGATTAAGTGGCGCAACCCGCGCGCAAACCGGATGCGTTCGCCACCCGCCGGACTCTCGCCCGATGTCAGCAGTTGGCGCACTTGCGCGCCGTCGCTTTTGTCACCCTTGGTCTGTTCCGCTGCGGGCAGCCAGTCTTGCGCCAGAACCGCAGCCCGTGCCGGGGCACACGGCTGACGCGCGGCCCACCCGTCCAGCTCGGATAGAACTTCCGCTGGCGCGACCTCTCGCCTGTGATCACCTCGCGGGTACAGGTTGTGGAGCACCATGTCGTAGCCGGCGACAGCCTGCACGTGCCGCCACATTAGCGCCCGTATCTCAGCGAGTTCCAATTGGCGCACACCTTCTGTTTTCCAAACCAACTCGCGCGCGCCGCCAGCTGCTAGCACCGACTCTAGGCCCGATCCCACTCGCTTGGCTCGATGCCTTTGCTCGTCGTATGACTGATCGCGGCGCACGTTCTTCGCAGTTCGGTCAAAGTGTGGCCAGTAGGGTGGGCGCCGGGCGGTTTCGTCCTCAGGGTACAGTTCGTTGATTCGGGCTCCCCAGGCTCGCCGGAGCGCACGCCACGTGGCCAGCTCGTGGTCCATGAATTCGCCGGGGCGGGGTGATGATGGCATGGGGATACCTCTCAGCTTGATGGTTGGCTAATGGGCTGCGGCCGCTTGGCCCCGTGCCCGCGATCGGCGCGCGGCGCGTGCCTCACTTGACCGCATCACACCCCCCGAACTTCTGATTGCAGAGCTGAACGCATAGGGAGTCCCAGTTCTTGCTGCAGCAGCTGGGTCGGTCGCTGCATACCGCGGCTTCGCACTGGCACCCTCCACAGCCGGGCTTGTCGTCGTAGTAACACCCGCCGTTGCACCAGGGGATGCCAGCAAAGGCGCACTTGCCGGTCTTGAGGTCGCAACTGTCTGCAGTGCAAACGTTGTTGTCGTTGCAGGTCAGCGGTGTCCCTTGGCACAGACCGTCTTTGCAGGTGTCGGCCTCCGTGCAGGCGTTGTTGTCGGTGGTGCACAGGGCAGCGTTGTTGGTGGTTTGGCACTTGCCAGCGTTGCACTTGTCGTCGGTGCAGATGTTCTGGTCGTTGCAGTCGCCGTCTTGCAGACAGTCGCCGCTATTGCTAAAGCGCATGACGATAGTGCCCTTGTCGCCGTCCCATCCCGGCGAATTCCACGCGTAGACCCAGGTTCCGTTAGGCCGACCGACCACAGTGCTGGTCTGCTGGGCGCCGGTGTAAGTGCGGTTGGCCATCCATTCGACGTCGGTCTTGACGCCCTTGCTGTCGTACTTCACTGCTTTGATGGCGGTGCCTTCCTCGTCTTCGCCAGCTGTGGTGTACGTGATTACGCACGAACTGTCGGGCAGGTACGTCACGCTTGGTTCGGTCTGGTCGCCCTTGACCCAGTCGTGGATGCGGAAGGCGAGGCCCACCGGCTTTGCGGCGGTGTCATAGCGTTGGGCCCAGACGTTGAAGCCGTCGGTCACATCCTTGTACTCCTGCCATGCGATGGTGAAGTTGCCGTTGATATCCGCTTCAACGCTAGGCATTCCCGCACTGCCATCCGTGATGGTGTTGACGAGAATCGGGTCGCCCAGCGGCTGGCAGCTGGCGTTGAACAGGCGGGCGTACACGTCGTCCTGCTTGCCGACGCCGAGCTGGTCGTAACTCTGCCACGTGACGATGAAACGACCTGTACCATCGGGCACGCTGGCAATCTGCGGCCGCGTCTGCGCGCCGGTGGTAAAGGTGTTGGCGAGCACGTCCTGGCTGGTGGCCGCGCCGCTCTTGTCAAAGCAGCGCACGCCGATGTCGTAGCCGGCGCCGCCCGGGGCGCTGTAGGTCTCAAACGCGACGGCGAATCCGCCGGTCGGCTGCATGGCTACCTTGGGCCGCAGTTGCTCGTTGGCGGTCTGCACACTCAAGCGGAACTCGGCGCCGCTCTTGGCACCGTTGTTCAGGTAGCGCTGGGCGTAAACACCCTCGAGGTCGCCGTCTTGGCCGACCGACTCCCAAACGACTACAAAGTTACCGGCCTGATCGGCCGCAACGTCGGGACGCCACTGGTTGTCGGTGGAGTAGGTGTTGACCTTGAACTCGCCGGCCTTGGGCTTGCCGTCAACCCCGTAGCGCCGCGCCATCACGCCGTAACCGTTCCCGTCGCCGTTCTCGCTGGCCCAGGCTGCAATGAAGGAGCCGTCGCCGAGTTGCAGGTTGGTGACGCGGGGCGACGCGAAGGCAGGTTGAATCTGCTCGCCGGTTTTGGTCTCAGCGACTTGCTGTTCGACCGCGCCGTTGTCGCGCTTGCCGTTGCGGTCGTAGCGAGCGAGCTTGACGTGGCCGGTGTCGCCGTTGTCGATCCAGGCGATGACCACGAGGTCGGTGGTCAGGTCGACGCTGACGTTGGGCAGGACTTGGTTGCCTTTGGTCGTGCTGTTGATGACGACTTCTGCGCCCTTGGGCGTGCCGTTAGCGTTGTACCACTGGCCAATGATGCCACTGCCATCGCCATCGCGGCCGGCGTTGTCTTCCCAGAAGATCGCAAAGCTGCTGTCGCTGAAGCCGGCGATTCGCGGCCGGCCTTGGTTGCCGACGACTGAAGTGTTGACCACGAACTCGCTGCCGGCTTTGGCGCCCGGTTCGTTCTTGAAGACCTGGGCGCGGATGTCGCTGCCTTGGGTGGACTGCTTGTCGAAGGTTTGCCACGCGATGACGTAGCGGCCGTTCGGGAGCGTGGCAGCAGCGATGGGCCAGTCGTTCACGTCGGTCAGTTGAGCGCCGAAGGGCGTGGTGTTGTAGGCGAACTTCGCGCCGTCGAGCTTGCCGTCTTTGGCGAACTTCTGGGCGCTGCCGTCAAGCCAAGCTGCGACAAAGGAACCGTCCCCGAACGGCGAGGCAGCAGCGGGTTGCTGTAAGGTCTGAAAGCTGCTTCCGAATTTCTTAGCAACGAAGTCTCCCTCGAATTTCCCGCCGAAGAAGTACCAAGACTTGTCCCGCACAACCACGGAGGTCTGAGACGCCGCGCTCGGCATCACGAACAGTTGGTTCGAAACAGTCTTCAAGCACGCAAATGCGCACGCGTTGCCACAGTACTCCGTACACCCGCCGAAGCCCCACTGCGAAGTCCAGGGGTTGTTGTAGCCTGCAATGTAGAGCACGCACCTTGGACCGCAGGTGCTACTACTGCTCCACCAGTCCCAGCTGGCAAACGATTCTTGGCTGGCAAGTTTTGGCGGCTGGAGGATGGCGCCAAACGGAACTTTAAATGATTCTCCTAGTTCCGTTCGCCATATCAAGGTTGCGCCCGACGAGAAGGCCAATTGCGATTGGGGCGGCCACGTTGTGGCCCCGACCTCGGCCCACTGGCTGCGAGACCCGTCGGCCCGCGCGCGGGTGGAGATCACGCTGGATGCAGACAGCCAAGCGCTTACCACCTCGCCCCCGGGCTGTTGTCGAACGGCGGGCGGGCCGTACATCCCGTCTGCCACGACTGCGGCTGTGCATAAGTCCTCCCCGCCCGGACAACTGTTCTTCCCGGCAACACAAAACCCGCCCTTACAACTGTCCCCCGTCGTACACGGATTCCCCAAGCTACACTGCGTCCCCTCGGCCTTGTTCTTCGCCACGCACTCGTTCAGCGTCTCGTCACATGTCCCCGTCGCGCAAGCCCCGTCCTTCCCCGTGCAATCCCGAGCCGATCCCGACTTGCAGACCCCGCTACCGTCGCAGGTATCCCCCACGGTACAGAACAGCAGATCATCGCACGTCGTCCCCGCCTTGGCCGCCTTGCTATCGCACTGGTACGTATCCGCCCCGCTCGAGTTGCAGCTGTAGCTATTGCACGCATCCCCAGGCACGAAGCAGTTCACCGGAGCCCCGGCCAAGCACGTGCCCGACTGGCAGTAGTCGTTCTTGGTGCAGCCGTTGGTGTCGGCATTGCACAGCGTCCCATCGGGAAGCGTCTGCCCCACGCAAGCCTTCTTGGCCTCGTCGCAGCTCCCCAGAATGCAACCACCTTCGCCGCAGATCTTGGCCTGCCCCCCAGTGCACTTTCCAGCGTTATCGCAGGTTTCTCCAGTGGTACAGAACTTGCCGTCCTCGCATGGGGCACCGGCCACAAGGGCCTTGTGGGTGCAGTTGCCGTTCGACAGGTCACACGCGTCGCTCGTACAGGCATCGCCGTCATCACAGCCCTTAGCGTTTCCGGGCTTGCACGAAGTCCCAGCACAGCTGTCGCCAATTGTGCAGGGATTGCCGTCAGTGCAGCTTGCTCCTGCCGCCGCAGCAGCACCAGCTTTGCAGGAACCGTCGGCCTGGCACGCGTCGCCGGCCGTACACACGTTGCCGTCCGCGTCGCAGGCCTTGTCAGTCAACGGCTTTGCGTCGAACACGCAATTGCCGCTCTTCGCGTCGCAGCTGTCGATGGTACAGGCCTTGCTGTCGTCGCAGACCTTCTTGGCCCCCGCCAAGCAATTGCCGGCCTTGCACGCATCGCCCGCAGTGCACGCGTCGCCGTCGGCATCGCAGCCGGTGCCGTCGGGCTTGGCTTGGCCCTCGCACTTGCCCGCCGACTCGTTGCAGTTGCCGCTGGTACAACCGCCAGCCGAGCAGTCCAATGCCTTGCCGCTGCCGCAGTTGCCGCCCACGTCGCATACCTCGCCGGTCGTGCAGAACTTGCCGTCGCTGCAGGCCGTCCCGGCCGGAATCTTGGCGTTTACACAGCCCTTGGCCGCCTCGGTGCAGCTGTCTTGCGTGCAGGTGTTGCCGTCATTGCAGTCCTTGGACGGGCCAGCCACGCAGCCGCCCAGGCCGTTGCAGGTGTCGTTGGCGGAGCAGAACAGGCCGTCTTCGCAGGCGGTTCCGGCCTTCGCGGCGGCGCCTGGCGCGCACTTGCCGTTCTTGCACGCGTCGTTCTCGGTGCACATGGTGCCGTCGGCGTCGCAGGCCTTGCCGTCGAGCGGCAGCGGGTCGTAGCCGCATATGCCGGTCTTTATGTCGCAGCTATCCTGGGTGCAGTTGTTCTTGTCGTCGCAGGTCTTGGCCGCGCCAGGTGCGCACTTCCCGGCCTGGCACTGGTCCTGCGTGCAGGCGTTGCCGTCGGCGTCGCAAGGGCCCGCGTTGATCGCGGCGTGCACGCAGCCGATCTCTTTATCGCAACTATCAGTCGAGCAAGGGTTTTTGTCGTCGCAGGCGACCTTGGCGCCGCCGACGCACACGCCGCTGGTACACGCGTCGCCGCCGGTGCAGGCGTCGGCGTCTTCGCAGGCCTTGCCGGCAAACGCCGCAGAGTCGTAATTGCACTTTCCGGACAGTGCGTTGCAGGTGTCGAGCGTACACGCGCTGCCGTCGTCGCACACGGTCTTGGGGCCGGCGACGCAGGCCTTGCCCTTGCACTGGTCGCCCACGGTGCACGCAGTGCCGTCGGCGTCGCACGGTGCGGTGTTGGCGTCGAATACGCACCCTGCCTTCGGATCGCAACTGTCAGTCGTGCAGGGGTTCTGGTCGTCGCAGACGATCGCCTTGTCGGCGGTACACTTGCCGGCCTGACAGCTGTCCTTGGAGGTACAGATGCTGCCGTCGGCGTCGCACGCGGATCCATCGGGTTCCGTCGTCGTCGCGCATTTGCCGGTCTTGCTGTCGCACGCGGTCGCGGCGCACGCGCTGTTCTTGCTGGTGTCGCAGCTGACCTTCGTCGCAGGATTTACTTTGCAGACATAGGGTTGAGTAGTCTTATCGCAGTACAGTGTGCCATTGCAGGCGTCGCCATCTTCCTGTGAGGCACAATCGATGTCCTGCTGGCAGGCGCACAGGTTGGTGCCGCCGACGCACTTGCCGGCGTCGCAGGCGTCGGACTGAGTGCAGGGGTTGCCGTCGTCGCATGGCCCAGGCAGTGCCGCTGTAGCGCAGCCCTTGGCGGCATCGCAAGAGTCTGTGGTGCACGGGTTGCCGTCGTCGCACTTGAGCGCAATCCCGCTGCACTTCCCCTGCGTGCAGGCGTCTTTTTCGGTGCAGGCGTCCCCATCGTCGCAAGCACCCGTGATCGGCTTGTGGATGCATCCGTAGCCGGGTTTGCAACTGTCTTCTGTGCAGGCGGAATTGTCATCGCAGCTGTCATCGGGCCCGCCGATGCACTGGCCCTTGCTGCTGCATTTATCTTGCAGCGTGCAGGGTTCCCCGTCATCGCACGGCGCGCCGGCCTTGCAGCCGATGTCCCCCTCACTGTCGGCCACTTCTCCAGCCGCATCGGCCGTCTCGCCGGCCGCACTGGTTGCGTCGGGGCTCGCCCCAGCTGTGTCGGTAGTATCAACGACTGCAGCATCCGACGCACCACTGGTTGCGGCATCCTGCGATTCGATTTTGCCATCGATACCTTCAGCGTCGCCGACGCCGCAGGCGCAAGGTGACAACACACCACCAGAGCAAACCTGGAGGCCCTTGACGCCGGGGCCGCACGCGCACGGTTGGGTGGCCGCCTCGATGCACGGCTCTTTCGTGGCGCTGCCGACTGAGTTGCCCGTTTCGTTGCTGCTGCACGACGCAAGTCCCAACGCCACGAAGTACCGCGCCGTGATATGCCATGGAATTCGTCGATACTTAATAAGCATTTGTCAACCCTGTGCCCCGACATCAGTTGTCGTCCGCGCTTGCATATGATGCTATAGCATCATGTCGATGCTGTAAATGTATGATCTTGGCGCATCCTTGTTCAGCACAGCCCTGATGCAGCACTTTGCCGGCATGAACAGACGCCCCGCCCACGCCTACCTCCTCGCTGTCGGCAGGGCCATCGCTGCGGCGCGCAAAGCCCGCGGCATCACAGTCCAGCAGTTTGCCGACGTCCTAGCCATCGATCTGCGCAACGCCCATCAACTTGAAGCAGGCACCCAGAATCTATCGGTATTACGCCTGCAGCGAGTCGCAGAAGCTCTAGCGTCAACCCCGGCAGCTCTGCTCGCGTCCGCAGAATCGATTGGGATGGCTCTGGAACAAGTGGCTAGATCATCCACTAACAGCGCCCTCTCGGAGCCTCCTTGGTCACGCGAGCTTCGCGCGCTGGGTTGGCGACCGCTGGACTCAGGCTCGCGTGGTAAGGGCGTGCCGGTATGGTCGCTCTTGAGCAGTGAGGCCAGCGATGTCGCCACCGCCATACCTCACGCAGTAGGCTATGTTCGCGCGCCTGGCCGGCACGAGGTCGCTGGGATGGCCTTGGCGCAGGCAGTCGGGGCGGACCTCGCGGGCCTACCCGAGGGAGCCTGGTGCTTGGTTGCCACAGCTGATCAACAACCCAGAGTCCGTGGCATCATGCTGGTCTGTGTTCCGGCAGCTGAGCATGCCGGCGGCCGTCGATGGCAATTCCGACGCATCGGCGCTGTGCAATGCGATGGTGAAGATGGTCTGCAATTAAGACTCGACAGCTCCGACTCCGCTGCACCGCCCCAGTGGGTCAAGCTGCCCGACGATGGCAACACCGCTCCGCGTGCGGTCGGCCAGGTAGTCAAGGTGCTCGGCGACGGATTGAGGTCGTAAGCAGGCCCGTTGACTAACTCGATGCACATGCGGGGCTGGATAGAAAGTGTCGTCGCGCTCTGCCACAGCAAACTGGAAGATTGTTGTCGGTTGGGTACTTCCGATGGATAAGACACGCAAACCGGGTACCCGCCCATCCGACCCTCGGCGCCAGCGCCATGCCGCCCCCGACCAAGACCATCGCAGCCGTCCGCAGCGAGACTATGCCAGCCGATCACCCCCGTCAAACGCGAAATATTTCGTAGATTCAAACTTATCTGCCCAGTCCGCCCAACCCTCTGCCAGCCCGCAGACCGGCAGGTCCCCCACCTATGCAGCCCGGCTGCTGGCGGCGTTGGACTATCCCTGAGTCAGAGGCCGAAAGGTCAGCTGCACCAGCCCTCCCGGCAGGGTCGCGTTGGCCAGCAGCTCAAAGCGATGGCGCTGCTGGGCGCCGGCAAACAGCGGGTGGCCGCTGCCAAGCACCACTGGAATCAGCGTTACCACCAGCTCATCGACCAGCGCAGCGTCCAGGGCCTGGCGGATCAGCTCGCCGCCGTCCAGGTAGACGTCGCGCCCTGCCGCTGCCTGCTTGGCCTGGTCCACCAGGGCCGGGATGGGGCCGTGGATGGCCCGCACCGTGGGGGCCAGCGGCTGTAGCGGCCGCCGCGTTGCCACCAGCACCGGCGTCTCGCCGTAGGGCCACGGCCCCTCAAACCCGGCCACCACGTCAAAGGTGCGGCGCCCCATCAGCAATGCGCCCACCTGGGCCATAAACGCCGCGTAGCCGTGGTCCGAGCCATCGTCCGAGGGGGGCGGCAGCCAAGAGAGGTCGTCGCCGGCGCCAGCGATAAAGCCGTCTAAGCTGCAAGCGATAAACACGCGGACGCGAGGGGTGGACATTCAGGGCTCCCGGCTTGAGGGCAGGGCGACGGTAGCGGCACTGTGGGGGGTGCTCAAGGGTAGGGGGGCTGGGCCTCGGCCGCTGCCGTGGCGCCAAGGCTGCGCAGCTGGGCGATTGCCGCGGCCGCCGCGTCATGCAGGATGGCTGGGTCGGTCTGCGCCCGCAGCAGCACAAACAGGCCCAGAAAGGTCGCGGTCAGCCCGGCAGCCAGCGTGGCGACCTCGACATTCGCCGCCAATTCGCCCCGCTCTAGTGCGGTTTGCAGCGCCGACTGCAGCGCGCAGGAGATGCGGCTGACGTAGCGCTCGACGCGGGCGTGACTGGCCAAGTCGTGGGGCGCGCGCTCGACTGCGACGTTGCACAGCAGGCAGCCGTAATGCGAACCCGGTGCGCGGCCCTTGGAGGCAAAAAACGCCAGCAACCCCTCGATCTCGCAAAGCCCCGCGCCAGGGCGCTCTAGGGGGCCGAAGTGGTGCGCCACTACGTCCTGGTCGTAGCGGTCCAACGAGGCTTCGTAGAGGCCCTGCTTGCTGCCGAATTCTGCGTAGAGGCTGAAGCGGTTGATGCCGAGCCGCTCGACCAGCATCTGCGTCGTTGTCGCCTCAAAGCCATGCAGCCAAAACAGCTGCATTGCCTCGGCCACCATCGCGTCGCGCTGATAAGTTTTGGGTCGTCCCATCGTCGGCTCCTTGCGGCAAGACTGCTGCCAAGCTGCAGCCTGCGCAACTGGCTTGGCAGCCGGTCCGCGGTCTTGACAATAACGGAACGAGCAGTTAGAAACTAGACCCGCTGGCCAACCGAGCCACACCAAGGAGGGATTTTCATGCAAACGACCCAGGCGACCCGCAGCATCGCTGCCCCTGCGAGCAAACTCTGGCCGCTGATCAGCGACGTCACCCAGATCGCCCGCTGGCACCCCAGCATCTCTCACGTCGATCTGCTCAGCGACTCTCCCAGCGGCATGGGGGCAGCGCGGCGCTGCAACTTTCACGACGGCACCAGCGTGCGCGAGGAGGTTGTTGAACTTGAGATGAATCAACGCGTTCGGATGCGCATGACTGAGTTTTCGGTGCCGATGAAGCGGCTTGAGGTCGAGATCACCCTTCAGCCACAGGCCGCGGGGGCGACACTGGCCACGTTTGCGCTGCACTACCAGGTCAAGTTTGGCCCGATCGGCAAGCTGCTGGGTGCCACGGTGATGCGCAAGGAGCTTGGCAAAATGGCGGCGAAGCTGCTGGCCGGCCTGGAGCACCACGCGCTGACCGGCGAGCAGGTCGGCAAGGACTTTGTGCCCAAGGCTGCGTAGCTCGGCACCGATCCAGGCCGTCGCCCCACGCTTGACCAACGCGCCCCACGGACCCAAGCTGGGTGGCCCGCGGAGGTCGTCCATGCCTGGAGAGCCCGCGGTTCGCGACGCCACCGCTGACGTGGCCATGCAGGCGGATCGACGCCACGGGCTGGTCCCCAAGACTGTTCTATCGCCGCGAATCGCCCCCGCCATCCAGAAGGCAAAGGCTAGGTCAACTGCGGTCGCCGCCCGCTAAGGCCGCGCTAGGATCCCCTGCAGCTGGGCGGCTGATAGGATGGCGGCTGGGTGCCCGCCGTCCCTGGCGGGTACGGGGAGCGTACATGCGCAGGTCTTTGGTATGGCTGACAATTCTGGCACTGCAGGCTGCATGCGGCGAGCCCGCTGCGCCGGCGGCGCCGCCCACCAATGCCAGCGACACCGCCGCAGACAAGGACGCCGCGGCCGGCGACGCTGCGGCCCAAGCCGAGACCGCGGCTGGCGATGCTGCAGCCGCCGACCTGCAGGCAACGGCCGACTCCGCCGCAGACGCCCTCACCGACGTGTCCGCCGACACAGCCGCATCGGTTGACACCACCGCCGATACCGCAGCAGACGCCCTGACCGACGCCTCCGCCGACAGCACCGCCGACACCGCCAGCGACACGACCAAGCCCGCCCCTTGCGGCGACGGCACCTGCGCCCCCGGCGAAGGCGCTGAGGATTGCCCCCAGGACTGCCCGGCCAAGTGCGGCGACGGTTTTTGCTCCAAGGCCTCAGAAAACAACCAGAATTGCCTCGCCGACTGCCCAGCCGTCTGCGGCGACGGCGCGTGCACTGGCAAAGAAAACGCCAACGACTGCTCCAAGGACTGCCAGGCCAAGTGCGGGAACCAAGTCTGCGAAGGGCCACAAGAAAAGGTCTACTGCCTTGCCGATTGCCCGCCCGTCTGCGGCGACAAAGTCTGCACCACTGGGGCTGAGAGCTGGACCTCCTGTGCCGCCGACTGCGGCGCCGGCCCGCCCGGCACCTACTGTGGCGATGGCAGCTGCAACTACCCGGCGACCGAGACCTCCAAGTCCTGCACCACTGACTGCGGCCCAGGCTATCCGTCGTGGTATTGCGGCGACGGCAAGTGCACCGCCGGCATTGAGTTTCCGGCCAAGTGCCCCTACGACTGCAACTGCAACAGCGCCGCCGACTGCAAGGATGGCAAGGTCTGCTTCAACTTTGCGTGCATCACCAGTTGCAAGGGCAAGTGCGGCAAGTTCAGCAACCTGTGGGCCTGCCAGTGCGACGCCAAGTGCAAGCCGGGTGGCGACTGCTGCCCAGACAAGCAAGCGCTCTGCGGAGGGTAGGGCACTGCTCCAGCCAGCGTTCAGCCAAGCGAATTGTGTCGGTTGGCACTCTGCAGTGCGCGCGGGATGAGGCCCCGCCAGGGCGGCGTGCGACGCCGCTTTTTGCCGAAGGCGCAAGCTGGCCCGCAGGGCCCGGCGGCGCCGCGGGCAAAAAGGCCCAGCCCGTTCGGCGCCAGCCGACGCGCCCAACCGCCCCAACCCAGCTTGCAGCAACCTTGCAAAGGCCCGCCCTTGGCCGCGGGCATTGACCCAGGCGCGCGGCGAAGCGTACCCTCGGGCCACCCCGTGCCCAAGGAGAAGCCCCGTGCGCCTGCATTTTCACCCGCTTTCGCCCTATTCGCGCAAGGCCATGGTCGCCGTCCGTCTTCGCGGTGACGCCGTAGAGCTGCAAGAGGTCGACCCCTTTTCTCGCGGACTGCGCACCGCCGAGTTCGTGGCGCTGAGCCCCTACGGCAAGATGCCGGTCCTGGAGACGTCTGAAGGGCCAATCTGCGAATCGACTTCGATTATTGAGTACTTGGAAGAGCAGGGGCCGGCGGTGATGCTGCCCCCCGGGCGGCAGCGGCTGGCGCGTCACTGGGACCGCCTGGCCGACCTGTACCTGATGGCGCCGATGGCGGAGCTGTTTTGGCGGCGCGACACGCCCCTGGGCCTCAAGGCGCCGGCGGTGTGCCGAAAGACCTGGGGCTTGCTGGCCCAGCAGCTGGCCGACCGCGATTTTGTCTGCGGCGACGCGTTCTCTCTGGGCGACCTGAGCGCAGCCATCGCCAGCGACTACTTGGTGCGGCTGGGGCTGGAGCCGCCGGCGCCAGTGGCTGCGTGGCTGCAGCGCTGCCTGGCCGTGCCTGCCATGGCCTGGACGGTAGAGCTGGCAGAGGGGCATGTGCAGCGCTTTCTCAAGCCGCTGAGCGCGGAGTTCTTGGCGGATAGCTAGGGGGCCATGGGCTTGGGGCGGCGCCCTGGACCGGCTCAAGGCCCAGATTGGCTGACCGCGGCCGACGTGGCAGCTGGGCCCAGGGCCTGTCAGCCTGGCGAGACCGAAGAATTCGCTGCCAGGTTCGAGGTCACGGCGATGCCCATTTGCTGGAGATCGGCAATTAATCTAGCTGGTTCTGCCAGAAGCGCTTGGCAGTGGACCCCCGGAAGCTCCACAGAGCCATCCAGCAGCTGCAGCGCACAGGCCACCACCGGCGCCGCGGTCAGCTCGTAGCCGTCGGTCGGTCCAAGCTGGGTGGTCAGAGTCAGCGTCTCGCCTTCGCGCTGCCCTTGGGCCTCAAGGCGCAACACCGTGCCAAACGGCGGCCCGCTGGCCCGTGTTGCCGTACCCACCAAGCACCAGCACTCTTGCGCCCATGGACCCTCCTGTCTGCTGAGCGAGGCCTGTCTGCTTGCACGGCCTTCGCTAGCCTCAAGTCTGGCTGCCACCGTTGGCCGCGCGCTTGGCCCGCTTGCTCGCCGCCAGCGCCTGCACTTCGGCGACGCGAGCGCGCACCATCTGCCGCACCAGCTCCAGCGGCAGCGGTTGGTCATGGGGAAACTGCACCGAGCCCTTGCCCTGCTTGTAGGCAGCGAGCTCGCCGTCAAACGCCGCCATGCCACTGGGCGTTGGGTAGAAGCCGACGTGGTGGGCAAACCCCGCAAAGTGGACCAGGTGCTGGCCCGCCAGGTCAACGGTGGGGATCGCGTAGCTGAGCGTCTCTACGCCGTCAGGCACTTCTGCCAAGACGACCTGGCGGATCTGCAGCAGTCGCTGGCGGGCCTGCTCCGGCGCGCTGGCGAGGTAGACGTCGATTGGGGTCACGGGGGCCTCCACGGTGCGGCCAAGTCTGCGACGTCACAGTCTCCAGGGGAGTGTCTGACCGAGCCCCGGTCCGTTTGGCACCCAACGCGGAACCGCGGTTCGAGGAGCCAGGCACGACCAGCAGGCCAGCAGGCGCGGCAAAATCCCTAGGATCGATGGGCATCCAGCCCGTCACCCCGGCGACGATACTCCGTGGCGCTGGCGGCGACAACCGCGGCTGGCGAGGGTGGGCGGCTGCCGGGGGATTTGGGCGCAGGTGAGATGGCACTTGGGGCGCAAGTTGCAGCTTGATCAATAGCTTGCGTGAGCCGGGCTTCACATGGCGGCGATCCGCGGCAGGTTGTGGCCCCTGCAACTCAAGGGCCCACAGCGGGCCGAATTAGGGGGGAACCGATGTTCAAGAAGATCGCCATCGCCGTGGCCGCGCTCGTGATGGTAGCGCTGGTCGGCACGCTTGCGGCAGCGTCGATGCAGCCGGAGGATTTCGCCATCCGGCGCAGCACGCAAGTCAAGGCGGCGGCAGCCAAGGTCGAGTCGCTGATCACCGATTTTCATTTTTGGGACGGCTGGTCGCCGTGGAACAAGCTGGATCCCGCCATGAAAAAGACCTACAGCGGCGCGGCAACGGGTGTGGGCGCGGTCTACGAGTGGGTCGGCAACAGCGACGTCGGCAAGGGCCGCATGACCATCACCGCGGTCGAGCCGGGCAAGTCGGTGACCATCAAGCTGGAGTTCATCGAGCCCTTTGCCGTGACCAACACGACGGTTTTTGCCCTGGCGGAGTCGGGGGATACGACCTCGGTCGAGTGGTCGATGAGCGGCAAGAACAGCGACCTGATGTCCAAGGCTATGGGGATGCTGATGAACATGGACAAGATGGTCGGCGCCGACTTTGAGAAGGGCCTGAGCGCGCTCAAAGGTATGGCAGAGCAGGGCAAGTAGGCGAGGGGGGCGATGGCCCGGCCGGGGGGGGCGGACTTGGCGCCGATCCTGGCTCGGCAGGAGCTTGAAGGCAGGGGTGCCAAGGTCAGCGACTGGCTGTGGGTGGAAGTGCCGGTGACGTTCCCAGGCATGATGGGGTTGTTGCCCAGAAACCTGGCGTACGGGAAGGTGTTTACCCAGGTGTGGGCTGACCCGGACCTGGTGCGGCAGGCTGTTGCACTTTTGGCGTGGGGTCATTGAACTGGCGGCGACGGCCTTCTAGCCGCAGTCTGCCGATAAGCTGAACTTCTGCTGCCGGAACCGTGGCCGCACGGGGCAGATCGGCTTGAACTGACGCGAGATTTTGCGGTTGACGGGGCAGATCGCCTGGCGTGGGCTCGCCGTCGCCGGCTGGGGTGATCCCGGTCGGTTGCGACATGGCGCTGCGGCGGGGGGGGGCGATGGGCGGCTGGAGCATTTGCGGGCCTCTCTATACACCGACGGCGGGAGCAGCGATGGCAAGGGCAGGTTGGCCTTCCTTCTACCGCCTGATGGCGCTGCTGTGGGGCATCGGCGCGGTGGCGTGCGACGGGCAGCCTGCCTCCCCTGCGGCGGGGCGATCCCAGCTGGAAGTCGCGGGGCCCGACATCGGCGCGGCTGACGGTGCGCAAGACAGTGGAGTTCAGGCGCCCGAAGTCTCGCCTGAAGCGGGGCCCAATCCCGACGGCGATGACAGCCTACAAGGCGCCGCAGACGATTCGGTCGAAGCGGTCCCAGCAGATGCTCCAGACGCTGCCCCAACCGACGCTTCCCAGTTTGACGCTGCCCAGCTCGACACGAGTTCCGTCGACGGCAGCACCGTGCCCTGCTCCTGTGGCGATGGCACCTGCAATGTGGCGTGCGGCGAATCCCTGTCGGTGTGCCCGGGTGACTGTGCTGTCTGCGGCGACCAGGTGTGCTCGCCAGGCGAAGGACCCAAGCTGTGCGCCACGGATTGCTGCGGCGGTTGCGGCGACGGCAAGTGCACCGGCTACGACTGCGGCGAGAACCCAGCGACCTGTGCGATCGACTGCGGCACCGCTTGCGGCAACAAGATCTGCGACAAGGGCGAGTCGCCGGCCACATGCTCGACAGACTGCAAGAGCCAGGTGTGCGGCAACGGCGTCTGCGAGCCCGAAGACGCTGGGCCGGAGAAGTGCCCGCAGGACTGCGGCCTGGCTTGCGGCGACTGCAAGTGCAACAAAGGCGAGAGCTTCTCAAGCTGTCCGGTCGATTGCGGGTTCTGCGGAGACCGGGTGTGCAGCCTCGATGCCCTCGCGCGCGAAGCCCGAGTCGGCGCGAATCGTGATTTCCACGTCCGGCCACTCCGCCCGGATCTGCCCGATGATACGTGTCAATTCCTCCACGGCGCCATCGGCCCCGTCTCGGTTGGACGTACGCAGCTTGGCCGCCAGCAGAAAGTCGCCGCAGAAGATGTACAGCGGCAAGTAGCAGTAGTTTCTGCAATAACCGTGGAAGAAGCGCCCTTCCTGGTTGCCGTGCAGCGGGTCGTCGGTGGCGTCGAGGTCAATGGTGATGCTGCGCGGCGGCTGTGGGTGCGCATCGAGGAAGTCATCGACGAAGAAGCGTTCGATAGCCTTGGGATCCCAGCCGATCTTCTTGTAGCGGTGGTTCGCCGCTGTCGTCAGTTCCAGGCGGGGTCGCGCCGGTCGCTGAAGCAATTTGCGAAGCGGTCCAGATTCCGCGTGCGCAAGGCAACTTCGCGCAGCAGCAACACGCCGCCGTCGGAGGTGACCCGGCTGCCATCGAACGCGGCCTGGATGCGGCGTGGGCCGAGACCTGAGAACTCGAGCTGTCCGGAGGTACAGTCTGTGGTCATGGCGCGCTTCGCAGATTCCCTGCAAGACGCTGTTATAGCACAGATTTTTAATCAGTGGTGCTCAGGATGGTGAGATATGCGGGCTAGTGCTTCCGATGCATCCCGAATTGCTGGCGCCGGCCAATGCGTGCTCCGAGATGGCGGAATAAGGGCAGGTGCGCGAGGCCCAACTCGGGGTCTACTTGTCTGCCGTTGCAGGTGCAGGGAGGTGCAGTTCTGGGAGTTGAGGCCACGCCCCGACCGTCAATGCCATCTCGTACTGCCAGTCATGAACTTCGTTGGCACGTTGGACAGTATCGTGTGTGGCTACAAGGTTGGCGACATACAGGAACAGCGTGGTCGCGCCAAGGACATAGGTGCCCACAGGTTGGTCGATGAGTCCTGCGTGGCGGTCGCGCGTACTGTACGTCAACCACCCCGCCGTCCAGGTTGATGCCCCGTAGGCCAAGGCATCGAAGGCATGGTCTGCATATAGGAAGCCTGCGCCGGGCACCAATGCGGATAGAGTTGTGGCCAACCAGATGGAGCGCCGTGTTGGCGACTGTTGGAGCCCAAGCAGGCCGCGGCGCGCAGCGAGGCACGCCGGCGAACGGTCAGGCGCAGTGAGGCCACAATCTGCATGTAGCCCAGCAAATGTCTCGCCGGCTTCGTGCCACTGATGCCGCCGGATTGCGTACAGTGCCTTCAGCCATAGACGCACACGCTCATCGCTTTGAGCTACCATCGGCCGCACCAGCCCCCCAGGGAGCGAGTCGACAACCGCCACGTCGGTTCGACGCAAGGTGAGCACGGCTTCGCCCAGGTGCCACTGATCCTGCGACTCCACGCCAATGCTGCCGCGCAGTTCCGCCCACGACTCGAGGGCTTTGCCCCATTGGCCCGCCCCCATGTACACGGACGTAAGGCACTGTAGCGCTGTTGACCGTTGTCTAGCTGTCGACGCCAGATAGACTTCGGAAAGCGCAAGGCCTGCCGCGCGGTAGTCCTCGCGTCGCTGCTGGAGCCAGCGCACTTCTGGCCATGGTGCGGCGACTGACGGGCACGCCGCCATTCCTTGCCTTGACCCCGCTAACGTCGCTGCGAGCGCCATGGTTGCGTGCGCGAGTTTGATTGTCCTTGTCCAATGCATGTTGAGCGACCCCATTGCTGCCGCGTGAATTACTTCGCGGGATCCTGTAGGCGCGGGGCACCGTCGATGAGCACAGGCGCATACTCCGTGGGATCGGCGAGTGCCTCCCTAAAAAACAGCCGATTGGCTGTCATTATCAAGCCGGGCACGGCACCATGGTTCGCGTAGGCCTCGCGAGCGTAGACTGAACACGATGGCTCGAACTGGCATCCAGTATGATGAGGGAGATGGGGCCGGCGCAACCGTTGCTGATAGGCTACCAGGGCGCGATCGGCCAACCCAACACCTGTAGGTGCTCCTGCCGGCAATGGAGGAGGCGGCCAAGGCTCCCAGGTGGTCACCGCCGTGGGCCGCACGAAGCTATCGACGCAGGCAGACATCGACCCGAGCAACGCCCAGACACTGAAGGCGAGCAATGGCCCGCGATGGAGCGCATCGACCAAGCTTTGCAGGCTGCTCTTTGTCCTTGCGGTTAAGGTTGAGCTCAGAAACCGTGGTCGTCTCTTCAGCAGCTGACAACCCGCCGTAGGCTCGAGTCGACAGTCGGGGCGGGAACCTTGTCTGTCTGGCTGGATCTCAGCCGGCCAAAGCCACTTGCGCCACACAGCAAAACCTATTTCATCTTGATGGCATCGCCCTCAATAGCCCATGTCTTTGAATTTGCGAGATTGCACGTCACGGTGTTGCAGAGGAAGTCGGAAGGCGTCATCTTGACGGTGATGCGGAGGTTGACGATAGCGTCAGCTTTCGTTTCATTTAGAACTTCTGCGACCAACTTGTCCATCTCTGCTGAGTTTGTGTAGTCAAATGTTAACGTCTTTTCGACCTCAAAGTGCTTGATGACATCGTACTTGCCTTGGACATTATTGAGCAAAAGCGGGCGAGGCCCAGCGCCACTGATCTTGGCAATGGTGCAGCCCGACGCGACCGAGATCGCGGCAAGGGCAACAGTGGCAGCGGCAATTCGGCGCAGGTCAGACATGCTGGCTCCCTTGGTTAAGCAGACGTAGGCAACCCCAGGACTCAGCAAAGAGCCCTCGAGCAGTTCCGAATTGGATCTTGACAGTCCGCGTGGGTTTGTCAAGGGGCCCACAGCTCGGGGCGCATCCGCAAAGTGATCTTCGATCTTGTTTCGCGGACACAGGGCGAGCGGAGGTTGTGAATGAGTCATAAGCTATCAAAACCAAAGGAGACAGTGCAAGCCTGCGATTGGGAAACCACGAGCGCCCGTCGTAGGCGCCAAGGAGATACGCCGCCGATGGGAAAGATGCTGGATCCGGATCTTCTATGCCAGGGCCTGCAGGCTGAGGTGCGTGAACTGTGCGATCAAGGTGCTGCCGGGGGGTAACAAAGATGCCGGGTTGCGTGAGCTCGACGCGATGGTTCGCAAGTAGGTGCTGTCGCTTTGCGACCAGTTCGGCGTCGACCGGGATGGCTTGACCATGGCGCTTCGTCACGCAGGCACGCTGCCGGTGACGCTCGAACCGTATGAACCAGCGGCAGAAACGGTCCTGGCGGAGTTGGCTGGGATCGAGCTGAGCGGCACCAAGATCCACAGCATCTGCCAGGATGGCGGGGCGGTGGCGCAAGCCCTCATGAGCGAAGGCATTCTGGGTGACTCAAGGCAACTCCTGCCCGATGAACGACTGTACGTCGAGGCCGACGGGCTCATGCTGTGGATCGACGATGGCTGGCACGAGGTGAAGCTGGCGGTGCTGTTTGCCTCCTCGGAACGGGCGGACATCAGCAAGGATCGCAAGCAGGTGACCCACCGCCAGTACGTGGTGGTACAGGGGACGCCCGACGAGCTGGGCAAGCTGCTTTGGCAGGCGGTCCAGCGCTGGCTGCCCAAGGACTGCGACGGCGCGCCCATCGTGCGCAATAAGGTGGTCTTCCTGGCCGACGGTGCCGTCTGGCTGGCGAAGATGGCCGAGGCGTGGCTGCCTGGTGCGCGGATAGTCTTGGATTTCTTCCACGTTGCCGACCACATTGCCACGGCGGGGCGAGTAGTACACCCCAGCGAAGAGCTGGCGCGCAAGCGCTGGACGACGCGGCAACGCGACCTGCTTCTGCAAGGCGAAGTCACCGAGATGCTCGGAGGCCTCTTGGTGCAGGCCAAACGCAAAGGGCAGCCGGCCAGTGTGCGTGACGAACTGGTCCACCTGCACGGCTATCTCAACGACCGGAAGGCCGGCCTGTGCTACTACTCCGGCACCCAAATGGGCGACACTCAGGCAGCATATTTGACATGCTTCTCCATGAAGAAACGCGCCACGATATGTGGGGTCGCCGCACGGCCCTCCAGATGCCGGGTCGCGTT
>CAIXGW010000022.1 GCA_903919145.1 uncultured Myxococcales bacterium | reverse complement strand
GGAATGAAAGCTCGCGACCAACCACGGGGTCCCGTTTCAACTGGCGCAATTGCCAAAGGTGCTGTTCTCGTGCGGTGGAACAAAAATGGTGAGCCTCTTGAACGTGTAGCAACAGCCGTCGGTGGATGCAGTCTCATCGCCGATCAGGCAGTTGGAGAAAAGCCGCATATCGGCCCACGTCCAAGGCCCATGGTGCAACGGGTGCCTGCGAAGGGTGCTATTCCATGCAGTTGCGGCGGATTAAACCCAGATTGTGGCCGTTGCGATGGACAGGGCTACCTAGCTCCAAAATAATACTCTAACACACTTGAGAGTGCCGAGTTCTTGAGTGGCCGTCAGGGTTGATCTGGCGCGGAAGCGCGGAGCAATTCGGTCTGGCGGTCGGCGATCTTGACGGAGAGATCGACGCAGCGATCAACGAGCGCGCGGAAGCGTTTGAAGTTGGCGAGCAGCGACTTGATCCGGGGCAGTTCCGCCGGCCGAACGTAGCGGGATCGACTGCGCATGTTGTGAGTGTAGCTGAGCTGCCAGTAGGCGCCGGTCCGCGCGACCGGATCTTTGTATTGCTGGCTGAGGGAACCTGGACGCATGGGCCCGAGCTGGGCGAGTTCGGTCCGGGTCCGAGCGAGTTGGGCCTGCCACTTTACGAGCTGTTGGTCTTCCACGCTGGGGAGCTTCCCAGCGAAGCGGCGGGGAAGTCGAGCCGACGGGTGCGGCCGCACAAAGTTTTTTTGACCGAGAGTCATTTGGTGATCGCAGTATAGCATAGTAGTGCTATACTATGGGCGAAGTCAACTTCTCCCTATGCTCCTGTGGTCCCACTGGTGGTTAATCGTCTCGCAACTGCGGCCGGCGTGCTCGCGCCAGCGCACCTTTCTGTGGCTGGCGGTGACGCTCGCCGCCATGGCAGTCCGCCGGGACCTTGGCGGGGTCACCAGCTTCGTGCGGGCCCTCGGGCTCAAGTCGGCCTGCTACGGCTGCCTTTTGGATTTCTTTCACAGCCCCGCCCTCTGCGTGGATGCCCTGGCGCGAACCTGGGTGCGCGTCGTCCTGGCGACCCATCCCGGCGTGCAGCGGGTCAACGGTCGCCTCGTCCTGCTGGCTGATGGTCTGAAAAAATCCAAGGCGGGCCGCAAGATGCCGGCCGTCAAATCCCTGCACCAAGCTTCGGACTCCAACACGAAGCCGGAGTATATCATGGGCCATTCGTGCCAAGCGCTCGCTCTGCTGGTAAAGGTCGGCGCGAGCTTTCAAGCCGTGCCACTGACCGCGCGGATTCACGAGGGTTTGGTGTTCTCCAACCGCGATCGCCGGACGCTGCTCGACAAACTGCTGCTCCTGCTCTCCGCCTTGCAGCTGCCGGAGCCGGTGCTCCTGGTCGCCGATGCCTATTACGCCTGCGGCAAAATCATCGCCGGACTGCTCGACCGGGGCGGCCACCTGATTTCCCGGCTCAAGAAAAACGCCTGCGCTTACACCGTGCCGGTCGGCCCCCGGCGCGCGGGCCGCGGCCGCCCCAAACTTTACGGGACCAAAATCCGG
>CAIXGW010000021.1 GCA_903919145.1 uncultured Myxococcales bacterium | reverse complement strand
CGGCAAGACCTGCACCGACGTCAACGAGTGCCTGACCAACAACGGCGACTGCAGCGCCAACGCCGCGTGCACCAACTCGACTGGCTCCTTCAGCTGTGCCTGCAAGAGAGGCTACACCGGCGACGGCAAGACCTGCACCGACGTCAACGAGTGCTTGACCGGCAACGGTGGCTGCAGCGCCAATGCGACCTGCACCAATTCCGCGGGATCGTTCAGCTGCGCCTGCAAGACCGGCTTTACCGGCGACGGCAAGACCTGCAGCGACGTCAACGAGTGCCTGACCAACAACGGCGGCTGCAGTACCAACGCCACCTGCACCAACTCCTCGGGATCGTTCAGCTGCGCCTGCAAGACTGGCTATACCGGAGACGGCAAGACCTGCAGCGACGTCAACGAGTGCCTGACCAACAACGGCGGCTGCAGCGCCTTTGCCAACTGCACCAACTCCGCGGGGTCGTTCAGCTGTGCTTGCAAGGCCGGCTACACGGGCAACGGGGTCAGCTGCAAGCCCTCTGGCTGCGCAGATGGCACCCGCGAAGGCTTTGTGGATGCTAGCCAATTCACCACCATCGCCGGCTGCTCGGGCGGCTGGTCGGTGGCCGGCATGCTTGCGTCGACCACGCCCAAGTGCGCCTTGGCGGGAGGCAACAGCGGCAGCAACCCCAACGGCACTGGCTGCAGCGCGGCCGACCTGTGCGAGACCGGTTGGCACATCTGCACCACCAGCCTGCAAGTCAAGACTTCTTCGGCCACCGGCGGTTGCTCTGGGGCCACTTCGGTCGGCGCGGCGTCGATGTTCTTCGCCTCCTTGCAGAGTGGCCCCGGCGCTGCAGAGTGTGCCTCTACAGGCAGCAACGACCTGTTTGGCTGCGGCAACCTGGGAGCCTCACCCGCCGCCTCCTGTACGCCGCTCGACCGCTTCAGCAACAACATCTGCGGCAGCTTGGGCGCTCCGTGGTCCTGCCCCACTGCCAACGGCGGCTTCGATGAGACCATCAGCGTCGTCAAGCCCGGCTCGCTGTCGGGTGGCGTGCTGTGCTGCAAGAACTAGGAACTGTTGCCTGGTGAACGCACGCCGGCCCGCGCCCTTCCAGCAGTTCTACCCGCCGGCTGTGCTGCGGTGGTGGATGGGCTTGCTTCTAAGCGGTTGCGCTGCCTGCGGAACGACCTCGGGCGACGGCGCCACCGCGGACAGCCAGGCCGATACGCTGGTCGCCGATGCACCTGCCCCCTTGGCGGATAGCGCTGGCCCCCTGCCCGACGGCGATGCCATGGCCGGCGACAGCGCCGACGCGGCCAAGGATGCTTCGCCGGCCGCCCCCGATACCCAGCAGGCCGATTCAGCAGTCACGCCTGCACCCACCACCGGCATCTGTTTTGGCGAGCTGCCCAGCCCCAGCACCGCCACCGGCAGTGTGCCGATGCCGACGGCCGCATGCCCCGAGCTGGACACCCCCGAGTGGTACCTGGACGGCCCGCTGCCGCCGCCCTCTCTGACCCTTCAGCTGGGTCGCCGCACTGCAGCTGGGCAGTGGTTGCCCATCGCAGACGGCGACTGGATAGGCCTGGAGACGGCGATGCAGGGCGGCTTTCACTTGGACCTGGCCCCCAAGGTGCTGTTGCCTGGCCAGAAAGAGCCCAAAATTCAGCTGCAGGCAGAGGCGTTTGCGGCGGCCGAGTGCAACCCGGTCGCCAGCCTCAATCTCGCCAAGGGCTGGTTGGTCAAGGAAGCGGGACCAGAGCCGTGGTACAGCTTTGAGGCAACCGCCAAGCCGCTGGTGATTTTTGGGGTGTCGGTGTCCAAAAAGGCACAGTTCTGCGGCCTGTGGCTCAGGGTCCACTGGCGCTTGCGGCTGCCGGGCTCCAACCAGTGGGGCGAGGTGGTGCGCATCTTGCGGACCTACGATGCGACCCAGCTGCCCTAAGCCAGCGAGGTTAGCCTTTCCCCGACTATCGCCCGAACCGCCGCGCCGCTACAGCCCGCCAAACCGCTGCCCCGCCTCTTCAAACAGGCGGGCGCGGTGGTTGGGATGGGCGATGTCGATCAGGGCGCGGGCCCGCTGGCGCAGGTTCTTGCCGTACAGGTCGACCGCGCCGTATTCAGTGACGACGAAGTGCACGTGGGCGCGGGTAGTGGTCACGCCGGCGCCGGTCTTGAGCGCGACCTCGATGCGCGAAATGCCCTTTTGAGTCGTCGAAGGCAAGGCGATGATGGGCTTGCCGCCCTCGCTAAGACTGGCGCCGCGGATAAAGTCCATCTGACCGCCGACGCCAGAGTACTGCCGCGGGCCAATGGTGTCGGCGCAGACCTGGCCGCACAGGTCGACCTCCAATGCTGAGTTGATGGCCGTCACCCTTGGGTTTTTGCGGATGACGGCGGTGTCGTTGACGTAGGCGATGTCCAGCATGGCCACGTCTGGGTTGTCGTCAATGAAGTCGTAGACCTTCTTGGTGCCCATGGCAAAGCCGGCGACGATCTTGAGCGGGTGGATGCGCTTGCACTCGCCCGTCACCGCGCCGGTGTCGACCAGGTCCACCAGGCCATCCGAAAACATCTCTGTGTGAACGCCAAGCTTGCGGTGGTGGGTCAGAAAGCCCAGCACAGCGTCGGGAATAGCGCCGATGCCCATCTGCAGCGTGGCGCCGTCTTCTACCAGTGCGGCGACGTTGCGGCCAATCGCCCTTTCAATGTCCGTCAGCTCTGACGGCGGGATCTCCGGCAGCGGGTCTTCCGTCCAGCAGGCGGCGTGGATCCTGGACACGTGGATCAGGCCATCGCCGTGAGAGCGCGGCATGTGCGGATTGACCTGGGCCACCACATAGCGAGCGGTCTGGACGGCAGAGACCACCACATCTACCGAGATGCCCAGCGAGCAGTAGCCGTGGCGGTCCGGCGGCGACACGTGGATGAGCGCGACGTCAAGGGGCAGGACGTTGCGGCGAAACAACTGCGGAACCTCGCTGAGAAACACCGGCAGGTAGTCGGCATAGCCACTGGCCACCGCCTCTCTCGCATTGCCTGCGACAAACATCGCATTGAGGTGGAAAGACTCGCGGTGCTCGGGCAGCAGGTAGGTTGGCCGGCCCTCTGTGTGCAAGTGCACGATTTCGACGCTGTGCAATTCGCCAGAGCGCGCGGCCATGGCATCGACCAGGACTTGGGGATGCGCGCAGGCGCCCTGGACAAACACGCGGTGGCCGCTGGCAATCACGCTGACGGCTGCTTGGGGAGAGACGTAGTGAAGCTTATGAGTGCGAACCATAGTTCCTCTGTCCCGGCTCAGGTGGCGCAGACCGGGGCTGCTGCCCGCCGTCCGTTGGCGGCCTGCGGGCATGGGGATCAAAGCACCGGCGAGGCAGCGCGACAAGGCAATCGGCGGCCGCTGTTGCCGGACTGTGACGAACGCGCCCCAACAAGGGCTCCAGCCAGCCCGTTTCGCCCCAGGGCGGAGTGCGACCAGGCCGCTACCTGATTGAAACTAAATCTGTATGAACTTGGGGTTGATCAGATTGTCAAAGCAGAAAATCTCATCCCACTTTTCCTGGGTGATCAGCTGCCCCTCCGTGACGACCAGCTGGTGCACCGACTTGCCGCTGGTCAGCGCTGCCTTGGCGATGCCGGCGCAAACCTCATAGCCCAGCAGCGGGTTGAGCGCAGTGACAATGCCAATGCTGCCCATGACCGCCTGCCGGCAGACTTCGGTGTTGGCGGTGATGCCGACAACGCACTTGCTGCGCAAGGCGCGACAGGCGCGGGTCATGTACTGCAGCGAGGTGAACAGCGCAAACGCGATCACCGGCTCCATGACGTTGAGCTGCAGCTGCCCGGCCTCTGCAGCCATCGACACGGTCACGTCCATGCCAATGACGTAGTAGGCGGTCTGGTTGACGACCTCTGGGATGACCGGATTGACCTTGCCGGGCATGATCGACGAACCCGGCTGCATACGCGGCAAGTTGATCTCATTGAAGCCTGCGCGCGGACCGGAAGACAGCAGCCGCAAGTCATTGCATATCTTTGAGATCTTGATAGCCGAGCGCTTGAGCGTCCCAGACAGCTGCACGTAGGCGCCGGTATCCGACGTCGCCTCAATCAGGTCCTCTGACAGGACCACAGGAATACCGCTGATTTCTGCCAGATAGGCCACGCAGCGCTCAGCGTAGCCCGGCGGCGCGTTGATGCCGGTGCCAATCGCCGTCGCCCCCATGTTCACTTCCAGCAACAGCCGCTGGGCCTCGCGCAGGCGCGCCACGTCTTCGCCAATGGTCGTGGACCAGCCGTGGAATTCCGCCCCCAAAGACATGGGCACGGCGTCCTGCAGCTGGGTCCGGCCCATCTTAAGAACTTGTGCAAACTCAAGTCCTTTTGCGGCAAATGCCTCTGCCAGCAGCTCCAGCTCTTCTACGTAGTGGCTGATCTTGCTGTGCAGGGCCACCCGAAACGCCGTGGGATAGGCGTCATTGGTCGACTGCGAGCAGTTGACGTGGTTGTTGGGGTGGACGAATTCGTAGTCGCCCTTGGGCCGCCCCAAGCTCTCTAGCGCCAGGTTGGCGATGACTTCATTGGCGTTCATGTTGCAGGAAGTGCCTGCGCCGCCTTGGATCATGTCGGTGGGAAACTGGTCGGCCAGCGCCCCGGCCATCAGCTGGTCGCAAGCGGCGGCAATGGCCTGCGCCACCTGATGCTCCAGGGCGCCGCAGTCGCGGTTGGCCAGCGCCGCCGCCTTCTTGACCATGGCAAAAGCCTTCATGAACAAAGGCTCTGCTGACATTGGGATGCCGGTGATCAAGAAGTTGTCCAGCGCGCGGGCGGTCTGAACGCCGTAGTAGTGCTGGTTGCCCAGCTCCATCTCGCCCAGGAAATCGTGTTCTGTGCGGGCAAGACGGCCAATGGGGGAACCGGACGCCTGGTCGCTCATGGCAAACTCCTGCGAAAACTACCCATACCGATCAAGCTGTTACGCAACAACGACTTGACGCGCCACCTGGACAACGTTGGCCACGGTCAGGCCAAAGTGCTTGGCCAGGACTTTGTCTGGCGCGGAGGCGCCGAAGCTGTCAATGCCGATGCACGCGCCGCTGCGCCCGGCCAAGTGCCGCCATGGCTGGGTCGATCCGGCTTCGATGGTCACCACCGGCGCGCTTGGCGGCAGGACCTGATCGCGGTAGCTCAGCGGCTGCGCGTCAAAAAGCTCCAAGGAAGGCATGGAGGCCACCCGCGCGCCAATGCCCGCCCCTTCGAGCTCGGCCTGCGCCGCCATGGCCAGGTGGACCTCAGAGCCGCTGGCGGCCAGCACCACCTGCAGTGGCAGCGTCTCGGCGCGCAGAACGTAGCCCCCCTGCCCCAGCGCCGCCGCCAGGTCCAGGCCGGCCGGACGCGGCAATTCCGGAAGGTTCTGGCGGGTCAGAGCCAGCGCCGTCGGCGCCTTGGTCCGCTCGCACAGCAGCCTGTAGGCGGCGCAGGTCTCGGCCAGGTCGGCGGGGCGCAGCGTCACCAAGCCGGGGATCACGCGCATCGCCGCCAGAGTCTCGACCGGCTGATGGGTCGGGCCGTCTTCGCCAACAAAGACCGAGTCGTGGGTGTACACGTAGCCGACCTGCAGCCCCATCAGCGCCGACAGCCGCACCGCTGGGCGCATGTAGTCGTGAAACACCAGGAAAGTCGAGACAATTGGCAAGTGGCCGCCCGACACCGCCAAGCCGTTGGCGATGGAGCCCATGGCGTGCTCGCGGATGCCCCAGTGGACATTGCGCCCCAGGTAGTTGTCGCGCTGGACGGACTTCTCTCCCGGCAGCACCGCAAACGTCGAGTGGCCCAGGTCCGCGGCGCCGCAAAACAGCTGGGGAAGCTGCTTGCCCAGGGCCGTCAGGACCTGCTCGCCGGCTTTGCGGGTAGACAGCTGGGCGCCCTCGGCCTGGGTCGGCCAGACCACCGCGTCAAGCTGGCCGGCCGAGATGGGCTGCAAGAGGGCCAGCAGCTTCTGACCTTGGGCGCTGAGGGCGCGCTTCTCCCAGGCCTGGCGCTTGGCCAGCCGCTCTGGGTTCTTGGCGCGGGCGTGGCGCACGGCTTCCGGCGCTACCGCAAAAAACTGTTCTGGATCAAGACCCAGCTTGAGCTTGGTGGCCTTGACTTCGTCTGGGCCCAGCGGGGCGCCGTGGACCTTGTGCGAGCCGGCCAGCTTGGGCGAGCCAAAGCCGATGGTGGTCTGGCAAATCACCAGCGTCGGCTGGCCGCAAGGCTGGCGCGCCTCAGCAAGGGCCGAGCGAATCTCTTTGAGGTCGTGGCCTTCGGCCAGCAGCACCCGCCAGCCATAAGCCTCAAAGCGCATCGCCACGTCTTCGGTAAAGGCGAGATCGGTGTGCCCGTCGATGCTGATGTGGTTGCTGTCATACAGGACCACCAGCCGCTCCAGGCCCCAGTGACCGGCCAGAGAAGCGGCCTCGCTGGCCACGCCTTCTTGCATGCAGCCATCGCCGGCAATGACCCAGGTCCAGTGATCCACCAGGTCCTGGCCAAATTCCTGGCGCTGCCGCGCCTCTGCCAGCGCGATGCCCACACCATTGGCTAAGCCCTGCCCCAGCGGCCCGGTGGTGGTCTCTACGCCCACGGTGTGGCCATACTCTGGGTGGCCCGGGGTCTTGCTGTGCAGCTGACGGAATTGCTTGAGATCCTCTAGGCTTAGATCATAGCCAAACAGATGCAACAGCGCGTACTGCAGCATGGATCCGTGGCCGGCAGACAGCAGAAAGCGGTCGCGGTCGGGCCAGCTGGGCATGCTTGGGTCAAAGCTGAGGAATTCGGACCACAGCACGTAGGCGACGTCGGCCATGCCCATCGGCATGCCGGGATGGCCAGAGTTGGCGGCCTGGATCGCATCAATCGCCAAGCCGCGCAGGGTGTTGGCGCCAATTTGCTGGATGTTCATCGCCATGGGGCCCTCGCGCTGGCCATCTACGGCCGCGGCGCAGAAGGATGCCACGAACTGCCGCCGCGAGCTACCTCAGGCGGGCGTCTGAGGCAGCAGTCGCGGCTCGGTGGCCCCGGGCGGCCACTCCCACAGCTCGAGCTCGCGCTGGCCCTGCTCGCCGGTGATGCGGGCGAAAGACTGGGTGCCGATGCGGCGCAGGCACTGCGGGTCGCTGAAAGCCGGCGACCAAAAGCCCTCATTGCACACTTTCAACGGCCCGATCTGCTTGAGTTCGGGCGCGTGGGTGTGGCCGACCACCGCCAGCCTGGCCCCGGTGATGCGGGCGATCCAGCTGGCGCGCGCCTCGTCGATCAGGGGTTTGGAGAAGGTCTCTGGCTTGACCTGAAATGAATACTGCAAGAAGAAAGGGAAAGCCCCGGTCACCGGCAGCAGGAACCACCACGGGCTGATCGGAAAGACAAAGTTGACGGTCAAGACCGCGTACCACGCCAAGTAGACCATGCCCAGGAACAGCAGGGCGCGATCCAGCCACAATTCCCGGGCAATCATTAGAGGATTGGTGCAGGCCGAGGGCTCGGACGCCGCCGCCAGCTGGCGCACCATCGCCGGGGTAGCCTGGGCCCTCTCAGCGATGCCGGCCACCTTCTCTTCGACCATCAGCGGATCGCGCAGCGGCGGTCTAAGGAATTCGGCAAAGGTGATGACCAGGGTCACCGTCGCCGACCACAGCCACGTCCACAGCAGCAGCGGCTGGGCCCGCACCATGTAGCGAAAGAAGAACACCACGTACTGCCAGGCGTTCATGATGTAGTTCTGCGAGGCGTGCGGGTTGAAATAGCCCATTCCATTAAGCATGTAGCGGTTGGCCACCTCGCCAAAGGGCAGACGCACCCGCGGCTCGCCGCCAATGCTGATGTGCGGGTGCAAGGGGTCAGACAGCGTGCAGTAGGGGTCAAACAAGTGGCCGTGGCTGATAAAGGCGTCGCCCTCTGACAGAAAAAACCACTCGCAGAAGCGCACGTTGACCTGAAACTCGCTTTGCAGCGCCAGTGCCTTGCGCACCCGGTCCTGCACGGCCGGCCAGCACAGCTCCAAGTCGTGGTTGCCCAGGACAAACACCAGCTGATGGCCGCGCCGCGCCACATCGCCCAGCTCGGCAAACAACTGCACGTGGTCCCTAAGGATTTGCTCAACCTTGAACACGCTCATCCACTCGGCGGTGCCCATGCCGCGCAGGTGGGCCAGCCAGTGCAGCGGCGACACCACCTCCTCTGGCACCTTCATGACCGGGTCAAAGTCCAGGACGTCGCCGTTGAGGACCAGCTCAAGCTTGTCTCCGGCGCTTTCTGCCTGGGCGCATGCGTGGCGCACCAGGGCGATGACGTCGCTATCGACAAAGTACTCGCTGCGGCGAAACGCCCGCCACAGCGGCCGCTTGGGGTCCACGGGCTCGGCGTCCGACAGATGCAGGTCGCTTATGACTAGGGTCTGCATGGCTCGCTGGCCGCTGTCTCCGCGCGGTCAAGGCAGCGTAGCAGAAAGCGCCGGGCTGTCTCGCAAATCCGCGTCGCGCGCCACAATCTAACGCTATTCCAATAGTTTATAGGCATCCCTTGGCCATTTGCCCCGGCCGCCCGGGGCCTGGGCGGCAAGGTTCCGCAGCCGCGGCTCACCTGCCGGTCCAACGGCAAGCAGCGCCGCTGCCCAGCTACGGGTGGCCCTCTTCGGCGGCGGTTCCTGGGCCGGCAACTCGCAAATGCCGACGCTGGCGGTCAGCGCCGCGCCGCCCGCCGGGGGCTGTAACGGCCGTCTTGGCCAAGCCGAGCTCCGCTGGCGTGCCGCGCAGACCGCTGCGCCCGTAGTCGCTGGCCAGAACCGCTCGCGCTTGCTGCTGGTCCAGGCCCAAAGCCTCTACCAGGCCGCGGCTCAGCAGGCGAAACAGCCGCTCCAGCGCGATCTGGTGGGTCTGGCCGATCTCGGCAAACAGCCAGTCGCTCAGGGCCAGCATGCGCGCAAAGGGCTGGTCGCCCAGGATCAATGACTTGGTTTCGGCAAAGCGCCCCGAGTTGCCAATCAAATCCCAGTAGCGCGCCAGCCGGCCCAGCCGCTGCAGGTCGGCAAAGGGCCAGGTCGATGTGCTCAAGACCTGGTAGGGCGGAGCCGGGTCAAACCGCAGCGCAAACGCCTGGGTGTGGCGGGCAATTGGCGCCCCGCGCAGCCGCTTGAGGATGCCTACCTGAATCTCTTGGGGATCCAGTGCTACCAGCCGGTCAAAGCCAGCGCCAAATTGCGCCATGGTCTCGCCCGGCAGCCCGGCAATGAGGTCGACGTGCAGGTGGGCTTTGGTAAAGGTGCGCAGCCACAGCAGGTTTTCAAAGGTCTGCTCGTCGTCTTGGCGGCGGCTGATGCGCTGCTGGACCTCTGGCTGCAGCGACTGGATGCCGATTTCCAGCTGCAGCACCCCGGCCGGAAACTGCACCAGCAGCTCGCGCAAGCCCGCCGGCAAGCGATCCGGCACCAGCTCAAAGTGCAAGAATAGCTCTGGGACCAGCCGCTCTAGAAAAAACTCCAAGATCCGCCGGCCGGTCGTCGGGCTGAGGTTGAAGGTGCGGTCGACAAACTTGAAGTGGCGCACGCCGCGCCGGTACAGCTCCGCCAGCTCTGCCAAGATGCGGTCCAGCTCAAACGGCACCGCGGTGCGGTCCAGCGCCGAAAGGCAGAACTCGCACTTGAACGGGCAGCCGCGCGACGCTTCGACGTAGATCAGGCGATGGGCGATGTCCTGCTCAGAATACCAGGCATAGGGCAGCTGCAGCTGGTCCAGGGCCACCTCGCCTGCAGCAATGACTTTTTCGCCGGGCGGCTGACCAGCCAGAATGGCGCGGCACAGCTGGGCAAACGCCAGGTCGGCCTGGCCGGTGACCACGTAATCGGCCGCCGCCACCACAGGCTGCCCTTGCCATTCATGGCTGACTTCCGGCCCGCCCAGGACCACCACGGTCTGCGGGGCGACTTGCTTGAGGACGTCGACCAGAGCCCGCGTCTGCTCGGCGTTCCAGACATAGACGCCAAGGCCAATGATCCGCGGCTGCTCGGCCAACAGCTGCTCGGCAATGTCGGCCGGCCGGTCGTGGATGGTGAATTCGCGCAACACGGCGCTGGGCTGCAGCTCGCCCAGGTTGGCCATGAGATAGCGCAAGCCCAGCGAGGCGTGAAAGTACTTGGCGTTCAGCGTCGCCAGGACAATTTGCGGCGGGAGGGGCTCGGACACGGTGGCCGGTCTCAGCGCACAAAAACGTGGGCAAACGCTGCGAAATTGGCGGCCCCGTTGTCGGGCGACCAGCTGCCATTGGCGTAGTTGCCGCTGGTGAAGGCGGTGCCGCCAGTGCAGCCGATGCCCAGGTAGGAGTCGGGCGAATTGCAGTCGTTCTCTTGGTTGGCAATGATGCCCATCCGGCAGGTGATCCAGCCGCCGACCTGGGTGTTAAAGCCCTCTCTGTTGCAGTTCTGCTGCAGCGAAGAGCCGGTCATCAACGCCTTCCAGGCCAGGCGGCCGGCCGAAGTGGCCGTGTAGTTGCCGCCAGAGAGCAGCGCGTGCAGCGAGGTGGCCACCACCGGCAAAGACAGGTAGTTGGTGGTCGCGCCGACCTTGGCGCCCAGCAGCACTTCTTTGGTGGCCAAGGTCGCGTAGCCGGCAAGCTTGGCTTCGTTGGCGTCCAAGCTGGGGAAATTGGCGTTGTAGGTGGCGGTGCTGGTCCACTGCCCACCGGCGTAGCCAAAGGTGGCCTTGGCGCCGTCGGCCTTGACTACCAGCGTCCAGCCGCCGCCCTGGGTCGTCATGTCGCAGTAGGCCTCATAGACGACCTTGCTGGCGCCGCTGCCGTAAGTAAGGAAATAGACGCCACTCTTGCTGGCTGGCAAGGTGGTAAGGATCTGCAGGCACGAAAGCGCCGGGTTGAGGCTGCTGCCCAAGCTGCAGGTGCCGGCCACGCAGACGCCGCCGCCGCCGGTGCCGCAGGTGGTGCCATCGGGTTGGGCAGGATGCTGGCAGCCCTTGACCGGGTCGCAGCTGTCGGTGGTGCAGGGATTGCCGTCGTCGCAAGAAATGCCCTGCCCGGCGCACTTTCCGGCGCTGCAGACGTCGCTCTTGGTGCAGACCGTGCCGTCGTCGCAGCTCAAGACGTTGTCTACGGTCTGGCAGCCCTTCTGGCCGTCGCAGTAGTCCGTGGTGCAAGGGTTCTTGTCGTCGCAGGTGACCACGGCGCCAGCACAAACGCCTTTGCTGCAGGCGTCGGGGCCGGTGCAGGCGTTGAAGTCCTTGCACGACTTGGTATTGTCTGCAAAAGCGCAGCCGTTTTGCGGATCGCAGCTGTCGTCGGTGCAGGCGTTGCCGTCAAAACAGGTCAGGCTCTTGCCGGGGGTGCAGGCGCCGGCCTTGCACGCGTCGCCCAGGGTGCAGACGTTGCCGTCGTCGCAGGGCCAGGTACTGGGCGTGGCCTTGCAGCCCTGAGCGGCGTCGCAGCTGTCCAGGGTGCACAGGTTGCCGTCGTCGCAGTTGGTCGGCGCGCCCGCCAGGCAGACGCCGCCCTTGCAGGCATCGCCAACGCTGCAAAGGTTGCCGTCGTCGCACTTTTCGGTGGTCGGCACGGCGCTGCAGCCGCTCTTGGGGTCGCAAGTGTCAGCGGTGCAGCCGTTGCCGTCGTTGCAGACCAGCGGCTTGCCGGCGCTGCACGCGCCGCCCTTGCAGGCATCGCTGACGGTGCAGGCGCTGCCGTCATCGCAGGCCAGCGAGTTGGCTGAATTGACACATCCTTTGGCCGGATCGCAGGAATCGCTGGTGCAGTCGTTGCCGTCGTCGCAGCTCTTGGCGCTGCCGGAGGCGCAAGAGCCGGCCTTGCAAGTGTCGCCGCTGGTGCAGGCGTTGCCGTCTTCGCACTGGGCGGTCGAGGCGGCAAAAGCGCAGCCGTTCTCTGGGTTGCAGCTGTCGGTGGTGCAGGGATTGGCGTCGTCGCAGACCACGGGCTTGCCGCTCAGGCACTTGCCGCCCCCGCAGACGTCGCCGCTGGTGCAGGCGCTGCCGTCGTCGCAGGCGAGGGTGTTGGTGACGTTCTTGCAGCCCTGCGCCGGATCACAGGTTTCTGTGGTGCAAGGGTTTTTGTCATCGCAGATCGGCGGGATGCCAGCGACGCACACCCCGGACTTGCAGGTATCGCCCTTGGTGCAGGCATTGCTGTCATCGCAGGGCGCAACGTTGTCGGCAAAGAAGCAGCCGACGCTGGGGTCGCAGCTGTCATCGGTGCAGGGATTGTTGTCGGTGCACTTGACCGGCTTGCCCGCGGTGCAATTGCCGCCGGCGCAGGTGTCTCCCAAGGTACAGGCGCTGCCGTCCTCGCACGGCTGGCTGTTGTTGGCACTGACACAGCCCTTGCCGGCGTCGCAACTGTCTGCCGTGCAGGGGTTGTTGTCGTCGCAGACCACAGCCTTGCCGGGCGCGCAGCTGCCCTGGTCACAGACGTCGCCCTTGGTGCAGGCGCTGCCGTCGTCGCAGGGCTTGGTGCTGTCGGTATAGCTGCAGCCCTTGGCGGGGGCGCAGGAGTCATCGGTGCAGGGGTTGCCGTCTTCGCAGACAAGACCCTTGCCCGCTTGGCAATTGCCGCCCACACAGCCATCGCCACTGGTGCAGGCGTTGCCGTCGCTGCAGGGCTGGCTGTTGGAGCTGAACTGGCAGCCCTGCTTGGGCTCACAGGTGTCTGTTGTGCAAGGGTTGGCGTCGTCGCAGCTGGTGGCGGAGCCGGGCAGGCACTGGCTCTGGGCGCAGCTGTCGCCGGCGGTGCAGGCATTGCCGTCGCTGCACGGCGCGGTGTTGGCCAAGCTCAAGCATCCCTTGACCAAGTCACAGGAATCGTCGGTGCACGGGTTGCTGTCTGAGCACTGCAGCGGCTTGCCCGGCTGGCAGCTGCCGGCTTGGCAGGCGTCGCCGGCGGTGCAGGCGTTGTTGTCGCTGCAGCTAGCGGTGTTGGGCGTGTACTTGCAGCCAGCAGCCGGGTCGCAGGTGTCATTGGTGCAGGGATTGCTGTCGTCACAGACAACGGCGGCTCCTGGCACACACTGACTGCTGGCGCACACATCGCCTTGGGTGCACAAGCTGCCGTCGTCGCAGGGGTTCATGCTGGGGGCAAAGACGCAGCCGGTGCTGACCTGGCAGCCGTCGTTGGTGCATGGATTGCCGTCGTTGCAGACAATCGAGGGCCCGCTGGCGCAGCTGCCTTCCTGGCACGCATCGCCGCCGGTGCAGGCGTTGCCGTCGTCGCAGGGAGCCGTGGTGTTCTGAAAGGCGCAGCCGGTCACGGCGTCGCAGCTGTCGGTGGTGCAGGGCTTGCCGTCGGTACAGACGGTCGGCCCGCCGGGCTGGCACTGCTGGTCCGCGCAGCTGTCGCCACTGGTGCAGGCATTGCCATCTTGGCAGGGGCTGCCGTTGGCGGCGGCGGTCTGGACGCACAACTGGTTGACACAAGTGACGATCTGGCAAACCTGAGCGCTGCAGTCGCCGGCGGTGACGCACTGCGGCAAGCCGGTGTCCGCCGCGCCATCGCTGCCGGCGTCACTGCCGCCATCCGGCGAGACGTCTCCGCTCGGAAGGCTGTCGCTCCATTGCCCATCCAGGTCAAGCCCATCCGCAGGCGCGCCGTCGGCGCCGGCGTCGAGGTCAGTGCCGTCTAGGTCAGTGCCGTCTAGGTCAGGGGCCGCGTCGGCGCCACCGTCCATTGAGCTGTCGGGACCAGCGTCGAGGTCGGTCGCGGAGTCAAGGTCAGTGGCGGCGTCCATGGAGGCGTCGGGGCCAGCGTCGGGGCCAGCGTCGGGATCGGTCGCAGCGTCAGCGCCACCGTCCACCGATCCGTCGGGGCCAGCGTCCACCGCGGCGTCGCTGGAGTCATCGGCGTCAGCCCCAGCATCGGTGCCTGCCGCAACATCGGTTCCCGCCGCAGCATCGGTTCCCGCCGCAGCATCGGTTCCCGCCGCAGCATCGGTTCCCGCCGCAGCATCGGTTCCCGCCGCAGCATCGGTTCCCGCCGCCGCATCGGTCCCCGCCGCAGCATCCGTCCCTGGTGCGGCATCGCTGCCCTGGCTCGCATCCTGGCCCTGGCCATCGCCAGTGCCCACCGAGTCGCCAAGCAGTCCGTCCAAGCCGGCGGCTTGCGTGTCTTCGGCTTCGCCGCCGATAACGGCCGTCTCGTCAGTGCAACCCCACGCCGTTGCAAGAGTCAGGGTAAGAACGGCGGCAATCCAGAGACGTGTACGCATGGCGATTCCAAAGGCAGCGGGGGGCCGGCAATGACCAGCAAGCTACGACCTCCCTGCGCCTCGGTCAAGCCAATGGCCAAGGCCGCACAGCCCATCTGTCGATGCAACTGTTTAGGATTGCTAGCGAAGATGCTTGGAGTCTGGCCCAAATGCCACTGGACTCGCCAATCCAGCCCCTAACTGCCGCTGACGGCGGCGCCGCTGATCAACAGCGACGGCGAGCGCAGGGAGCCGTAGAGATAGGGTTCGTTGCCCAGCGCCTGCACTTTGGTCCAAAAGGTCTTGTGGTTGCCCGTCAGGTTGACCTCGGCGACCGCCGGCCCAAGCTCGCCATTGACAATCGCCCGACCCTGCAGCCCCACCGAGAAATCGCCGGTCAGCGAATTGGAGTTGCCGCCAATGAGCGAAGTGACCAGCAGGCCATTTTTGGCTTGCGCCACAAGCTCTTGCAGAGAGAGCTTGCCGGCGGTCACCACCAAATTGGACTGACTGCCGGTGGTGGGCGGCAGGCCGAGCTTGCGCGCGTAGTACCAGTCCAAGTAATAGTTTTTGAGCACGCCGCCCTCTACGACGCCAAAGGCCTTGGCAGCCATGCCCTCGCGATCGAAGCTGCGCGAGCCCAAGCCGCCGACCAGGGCCGGCTCATCGCGCAAGGTCAGCAGGTTGCCCATCACCGCCTTGCCGATCTGGCCATCGAGAAAGGACTGCTTCTGCTGCAGAGAGCGGCCGTTGGCGGCCTGCAGAAAATAGCTCAACAGGCGGCCGGCGGCGCGGTTCTCTACCACCAAGGTCATCTCGCCGCTTGGCAAGCTCTTGGCGCCAACCCGCGAAAGAGCCCGGCTCATGGCGATCTTGCCGACCTCTTCGGCCTTGCCCAGGTCGGCGGTGCGCCGGCCGGCGGTGTACCACCAGTCTTCTGGGCGCTTGTCGCCGTCTTTGACCGTGACTTCTGCCGACAGGCTATAGGCCGTGTCGCGCTGCCAGGCGTGCAGGCCGTTGCTGGCCACGGCTGCCGTTACCGCATCTTCATCAGAAAATCCAGCCGTTACAGAGACAATCCGCGGCTCAGTGTGTCCTGCGGCTTCGGCGACCTGGGCCAGAGCTTTGCGCTTGACGCTGTCCAGTTTGGCATAGCCCGGGTCAAACAGCGGCAATTCCTGAGCCTTGCTGAGCACCAGCGCCGCATCGGGCAGGCTGCGCTGCGGGTCGGCGTCTAGCATGCGCGTCAACTGCACGGCATCAGAAAGGAAGCCGTCCAGCTCGGCCGGGCGCAAGTCGCTGGTCGTGTGCACCCCGTAGCGGCCGTCGACGTAGACATGAACAGACAGCCCCGCCGACTGGGATTCCTGGAGCTTTTCCAAGGCTTTGTCGCGCACCTGGCATTCCACGCCGCGCGACTTGCGCACCACGGCCATCGCCTGCTGGGCTCCGAGCTTTTGCAGCTTGGCTACGGCCATTTCGGCCACTTTGAGCTCGCGATCGGCTGCGCTCATGCCACACCTCCAACGGTGATGCCCTTGACCAGGACCGTGGGCATTCCCTGAGACACCGGCACGCTCTGGCCGTTCTTGCCGCAGGTCCAGCCACCTTCGTCGATCTGCAGGTCGTCGGCCACCATCGAGATCTTGGTCAAGACTTCTGGACCGTTGCCGATGATGTTGACGTCCTTGACGGGGCGGGTGAGCTTGCCGTCTTCGATCAGAAAGCCGGTTTTGACAAAGAAGGTAAAATCGCCGGCGCCAATGTTGACCTGACCGTTAGAAAAGCTCTCGCAGTACAGGCCTTTTTTGACCGAGCGGATGATCTCCTCGCGCTTGTGCGGGCCGGGGAGCATGTAGGTCGAGCGCATGCGCGGCATGACCGTGTGGCGAAAACTCTCTCGGCGGCCATTGCCGGTTGGAGCGACGCCATAGTGCTTGGCGCTGATGCGGTCGTGCAGATAGGACGCCAGTGTGCCTTTGTCGACCAGCACAGTGCGCTGGCTGGCGCCGCCCTCGTCGTCGATGTGGATGGAGCCGCGGGCGTCGGGCAAGGTGCCGTCGTCGACCACGGTCACAAACGGCTCGGCGACCGGCTTGCCAAGCTTGGTGGCGTAGACGCTGGTGTTTTTGCGGTTGAAGTCGGCTTCCATGCCGTGACCAATCGCCTCGTGCAGCAGAATGCCGCTGGGCCCGGCGCCGAGCACTACCGGCATGTCGCCGCCCTTGGGCGTGGCGGCCTCAAACATCAGCACAGTGCGGCGCACGGCTTCGGCCACCAAGCGCGCCACCGACGTCTCTGAGTACACAGAGAAACCTTGGCGCGAAGCAATGTTGTAGGTGCCCGATTCGCGCCGGCCCTTGTCTTCGGCTACGCAGGAGGCTGAGAGGCGGGTCATGGGCTGGTGGTCGCCGTAGCTCTGCCCGTCGCTGGTCACCACAAAGATCTCGCGGTCTTGGTCAAGGTAGGCGACGGTGGTCTTGACCACGCGGGGGTCCTTGCTGCGCAGGGCCTGGTTGACGCGCACCACCAGGTCTTTCTTCTGTTTCAGGCCCACGCTGGCGTAGCGATAGGCCGCGTCGTAGAACTTGGGCAAGGTGGCCACGGCCTGAGCGGCCTTGACCGCGCCGGGCTTGCCGTCGGCGATGGCCGCCGCCGTCGCTGCCGCCTGCTTCATGGCTTTGAGCTCCAGCACCTCAGAGTAGGCATAGCCCACGGCGTCGCCCTTGACGACGCGCACCCCCATGCCGAGCTCGGCGTTGGTCGAGGCACGGCTGATGCGCTCGTCTTCCAGCACCATCTGCAGGGAGCGGCTGCGCTCGAAGTAGAGGTCGGCAAAGTCACCGCCGCGGCTCATCGCCACGGCCAGCACGGCCTGCAGGTCCTTGTCTGGAATGCCAAAGCTGGCCTGGGTGGCCGGCGCCGGCGGCGGCGCGGCATCGGCTGCCCACAGCGGCTTGGCCAGCAGGCCGGCACCGGCCAAGGCGCCCCACTGCAACAGGCTGCGGCGGTCGAGCTGCGATGCTTCGGCAAAGGGGTCAAAGCGGCTGTCGGTCATGGATCACCTGGGGAAAGGAGGAGTCGCCGGCGCGGCGCCAGCGGCGGGACTGGCACTGCTAGGGCCACCGGGCAGGGCAGTACTCTGTCCAAGAGCTGGACATTTCGCAAGGCCCTGGGGCAGCGCCTCTCTGCTTGGGCTTGGCCCTGCCTTCAGGCCACGACCTGAGCCTGAAGGTCGCGACGGGCGGCGGCTGTTCCCGCCGCCGCAAAGCCGCGCTTGAGGCCCTGGTCGTCGACAAACCAGGCCAGCAGGTCGCGCCCCTGCCCTTGGACCTGCCACGCTCCGACCAGCCCCGGCCCGGGCGGCGCCACCACCAGCGCCAGCGCCGGGGTCTTGACCACCACCGGCATCACCGCAAAGACCACAGGGGTCGGCTGGCCGGCCAGCGTCTTGGCCAGGGCTCTGGCCGACACCAGCAGCGGCTGCACGTAAGGGCGCACCGACCCTTGGATCTCCGCGCAGTCGCCCAGCGCGTAGACTCCCTCAGCGCTGGTCTGCAGCAGCGCATCGACGTGGATGCCGCGCCCCGCCGCCAGGCCAGCCGCCCTTGCCAGCTGGGTGCGCGGCTGCAGCCCCACGGCACTCAGGACTACGGCTGCAGACACGACTTCGCCGCCGGACAAATGCACCTCAAAACTTGACCCCGGGACCCTGTCAATTCGCGCAGCAGTCTGGCCCAGGTGCCAGGCAACGCCGCTGTCGGCCAGCGCCTGCTGCAGCGCCACGCCCACCTGCTGGGGCACCAGCCGACCTAGCGGCCATGGCGACGGCTCGATGACGTGCACCTCGCGCCCCGCTACCGCGAGATCGTTGGCAAACTCGCAGCCAATCAGACCGCCGCCCAGCACGACCACCGGCCCTTGGGCCTGCAGCGCTTGGCGAAATACAGCGTAGTCCGCCAGGTTGTTGACGCTGAGCACCTCAGCGGCGCCAGAGCCCTCTATCGCCAGGCGGATCGGGTCGGCGCCCAAGGCCAGGACCGCCTCGTTGAAGCGCAACACCTGCCCAGATGCCAGCGCCACCGTCTTGGTCACCGGGTCGAGTTGGACCGCCGCGGTGTGGGCCAGCACGGTGGCGCGCAGCTGCTCTGCCATCTGGTCGGCGCGCGCCTGTGCCAGCCCCTTGGCCGCGCGCCCCTGAGCCAATGCGTTTGAAAGCATCGGCTTTGAGTACGATACGCCGTCATCGGCTGAGACCAGCGTCACAGGGCCGGCATAGCCCGCCCGCCGCAGCTCGCGCGCCGTCCCATAGCCGGCGAGGCCGGTGCCGAGGATGACCACGCCTGGCTGGGCGCTGTGTTCCCCACTTGGGGCATCGGCTTGAGCCGTCCCACGCGAATCCGCTGCAGGTTGCCCTTGCGCCAGGTGGGGGGTCGACGAGCTTTCCGCTTCGGATTCAAGGTGATGCCCCGCAGACAAGTCGGTGGACTTGTTCTTTTGGGGGCCCTGATTGGCCGGTTCGCTGTTGCTCATGTCGCCTCCACCCAGCGCAGCATGGCGCTCCTCTGCCATTGAACTCAGCTGATTTGCACCATTTCGAAGTCGGCCTTGGAGACGCCGCAGTCGGGGCAGCACCAGTCCTCGGGGATCTGCTCCCACGGGGTGCCCGCCGGGATGCCCTCTTCGGGCAGGCCCAGCTCTTGGTGGTACTCAAAGCCGCACACGATGCACTTCCACATGGGGTCCTCCTGCCGTCTTGGTAGAATATCCATTTGTCTCAACGTGTTAACAAAGCCCTGGGTACACGTCTTGCCTCAGCGCGGCGCTTCCGGCCTTGCCGGGCTGTGCGGCCGGCCCCTGGGAGCTCTAGCCGCGGGCGGCGAGCCGCTGCCGGTAGTGGCTGGCATGGCGCTCTTCTACCTTGGCCAGGGCGGCAAAGCGCTTGGCGGCCTTGGCCAGCAGCGCCTGAAACTGGGCGGCGTGCTCGCGCGACTCGCCAATCTGCTCGGCAAACTCGGCAGCGGCAACGGCTTGACCCTCTTGCACGGCCAGGTGATGGAAACTGGGATACATCACCGTGTACTCATGGGTTTCGCCGTCAATGGCCAGCTGCAGAACCTGAGCCGGATCGAGCTTGGCCGGCGGAAACAGCAGGTCGGCGTGACCCAGGGCGTGCTGGACCTCCTGAGCGGCGGTCGCTTCAAACAGCTTGGCGGTCTCTTCGTCGCCGTGGGCGCGGGCTACCTTGGCAAAATGCAGGTACTTGATGTGGGCCATGCTCTCGCCGGCAAACGCGGCCTCCAGGTTGCCGATGGTGACAGAAGCGGTCATGGGACTCCTTGAATGCCGCGGCGGGCGTGCCGGGGTCGGTGAGCAAAGAATAGGTGGCAGGGGTAGATTGAGCAAATCGATTGTTTTTGTCATCATGATAGACAGTACCTATTACCGAGGCGCCATGAACCCTGCCCCAGCTCCAAGCCCAGCCAGCTATGCCATGGCAAATCTTCCTAGTTTTAGGCAACTGCTCTACCTGGTGGCCCTGGCCGACCTCAAGCACTTCACCCGCGCCGCGGCGGCGTGTTTTGTCACCCAGCCAACGCTGAGCGCGGGCATCGCCGAGCTGGAGTCCGTTCTGGGCTGCAGGCTGGTCGAACGCAACCGCTCGCAAGTGCTGCTGACCCCTCTAGGGGCCGAGGTGGCGCTGCGGGCGCGGCAGCTGCTGGCGGCCGCCGCAGACCTGGGCGAGTGCGTCCGCGCCCAGGCCGAGCCGCTGCACACGACGCTGCGCCTGGGCGCCATCCCGACCATCGCGCCGTTTGTCCTGCCCGTGCTGGTGCAGCGGCTCAGGGCCGCCCATCCCGGGCTGAGCGTGCTGCCCAGAGAAGACACGTCGGCACAGCTGGTCCAGAGGTTGCGCGACGGCAGGTTGGATGCGGCGATCCTGGCGCTGCCCTATGCGCTGGATGGACTTGACGTGGACTTGCTGGCAGAAGACCAGCTACTGCTGGCGGTGACGGCAGGCGATGCCCATGGCGCCGATGGCCGCCTGGACGGCTCGAGGCTGTTGCTGATGGAAGAAGGCCACTGTCTGCGCGATCACACGCTGATCGCCTGCGGCGCCGGGCTGGAGAGGCGCGGGGGAGCCGGGGTAGAGGCCTCCAGCTTGCTGACCCTGCTGCAGATGGTCGCCGGCGGTTTTGGCAGCGCGCTGGTACCGGCCATGGCCCAGCGCAGCGGTCTGCTGCAGGCCGGCGGAGTCGAGATCAGGCAGCTGCAACCGGCGCCCAGCCGCGGCGTGGCGCTGGTCAGCCGGCCGACCTACACCCGCCCGCAGGTGATTCAGGTGGTCGCCCAGGCGCTGCGGCTGGCGCTGGCGGCGACTGCAACCGCGCCCTAGGCGACCCGCCCACCAGCCAGCCCAGCCCAAAGACGCCGCAACCAAAGCCACCGGTCCGCAACCGCCCAACCCAGAAGATCGGATGGCAGCGGGACCTGTGGGTCAGCAGCGCTGGAATAGAAGGCCGTGGCAAAGTGCTAGGGATCTTCCAGACTCTCTGGAGGCAAGATTGCACGCCAGCCGCGGCAACGCTTTGATGGAACTGGAGGTGCCCCGTGAAGGTCCAGCTGCTAGTGCCCGCAAGAATGAGCCAGGCCTTGCCCTGGGCGCTGGCCTTGACCCTGCCGTGGCTGGTGGCCCTGACCGCCTGCACGGTGCGCCCGGGAACCAACGACCTGCCAATGTCGGCAAAAATGGCCGCCTCCAGTGGCGCCGCGTCGGCCGCCCCCCCTACCCGCAAGGAGATCGCCAGTATGACCGCACCCAGGGCCTACAAGAAGCCGGACGACCAGACATTGCGCAAGCAGCTTAGCCCGTTGCAGTACCGCGTGACCCAGCAGGATGCTACCGAGCCGCCCTTCAGTGGCGCCTACTGGGACGAGCACCGCCCAGGGCTCTACGTCGATGTGGCCACCGGCGAGCCCCTGTTCAGCTCGACCGACAAGTTCGACTCCGGCACCGGCTGGCCCAGCTTTGTGCGCCCGCTTGCCGAGGGCGCCGTGGCCAGCAAGACCGACCGCAGCCTGGGGGTGACCCGCGTTGAAGTCCGCTCTGCAGTTGGCGATTCTCACCTGGGCCACGTCTTTGATGACGGACCCAAGCCCACCGGCATGCGCTACTGCATCAACTCGGCCTCCCTGCGGTTTGTGCCGCTGGCCGAGCTGCAGGACCAGGGCTACGGCGCCTACCTGCCGCTGTTTGGCCAAGAGGCTCCCGCTGCGACCGCCGAAGAACTAGCCGCTGCCAAAGACAATTCCTGCGCCACTCCCAAAGCCGGAGAGGCGCCGGGCTGCGAGGCCACCCTGGAAGTCGCTTACCTGGCTGGCGGCTGCTTTTGGGGCATGGAGGACCTGCTGCGGGCCATTCCAGGGGTGGTCGAGACCGACGTGGGCTACATGGGCGGCACGACGCCAGCACCCCGCTATGAGTCGGTCAAGACTGGCCAGACGGGCCACGCCGAGTCCGTCAAGGTGGTGTTTGACCCCAAGTTGCTCAAGTACGAGGATCTGCTAGAGAACTGGTTCTTTCGCATGCACGACCCGACCACCTTGAACCGCCAGGGCAATGACGCCGGCAGCCAGTACCGCTCAGCGATTTTCTACAGCACAGCAGCGCAAAAAGGCGTGGCCGAAGCCGTCAAGGCCCGGGTCGACCAGTCGGGCAAGTGGAAGAAGCCCGTGGTGACAGAGATCACCGCGGCCGCGACCTTTACTGCGGCAGAGGGCTACCACCAGGACTACCTGGCCAAGAATCCCGGCGGCTATACCTGCCACTATATGCGGCCTTAGGCCTGGGGCAGGCGTGGCTGAACCTGCTGCCAAGCGTGCACAGCGATGGAATCGACTTGCGCCGGCTTCGCCACCGTGAGGCATGGCAGGCTTTGGCAGCAGCTGTCAGTCGCGCTTGACCCGCGGATAGGCGCGCACGGGGTCCAGCGGCTTGGAGTAGGGGCTGGCCCACAGCTGGGCGTGCAGGGCGCTGGCCTGGGCCGACAATTCTGCTGACCGCACCACCAGCTCGACGTTGCGCGACTCGTCCAGGTAGCCGCCCTGCCAATTGCTGGTGCCGATCCACAGCACCGCGTCATCGACCACCATGTACTTGCTATGAATCACCCGCGCAAACGCGATGTAGCCGCGCTTGGCCTGGGGCAGCGTGGCCATCTTGACGGCGATCCCCGGCACCAGAGACAGGCTCTGCAGCCAGCGAATCCCCGGGGCATCGCTGTTCCAGGCGCTGACCAGCAGCTCGATCTGCACGCCCCGCGCCGCCGCGGAGCGCAGGGCTTGCTCGATGGGCGCGTAGTAGTGCTTGTGGTGGTCCAACGGCTCGTACTTCATGACTTGGATCTGCAAGCGCTTGGTCGCCTGGCCAATCAGGTGGACCAGCTCGTCTTCACTGCAGCCCACCTGCGCCGGCAGCCTCTCTGGGGGGCTGGCCACCAGGTAGCCGCTTTGGCTGCGGTCAGCCATTTGGCGCACGCTGGGTTGCGTTGGCGGCGCTGGCTGGCCCTTGGCTTGCAGGCCGGCGGCGCTCCAGTCCAGCTCAAAGATCGCCAAAAGCTGCGCAGACAGGGCGTTGTCGCGGATCAGTACCCCCAGCTCGTGGATGTGCGACAGCGACCGCCAGTCAAAGTTCTGACTGCCCAAATAGCCCAGCTTGCCGTCAACAATCCAGAACTTGGCGTGGATGATCCCGCCGGGCAGACGGCTGTTGGCGGTGGGCAGCTTGGACCAGTCCAGTACCCGCACCTCGGTGTTGGGCCAGGGCGCCAGGCGGTCCAGCGTCGGCTGGCTCTGCTTTTTCATCTTGCTGTCTACCAGGACCCGCACTGCCACTCCGCGCCTGGCGGCCTTCTCCAGCGCTGCCAGCACGGCGTCCAGCGCTTCACCAGTTTGTTCAGCAAGGTAGAACTGCTCGATGGCGATCGACTGGCTGGCGCCCTCAAACGCGGCCGCCCACAGCGGGGCGGGGGCGCGTAGGGGCTGGGCCAATTCGGTGTCGGCGGGCTGGGTGTAGATCAACTCAAAGCGCGGCGGCTCGGCGGCGGCGATGGCGGGCAGCCAGCCCAGCAAGCAGGTGGCGACAATCTGTAACCATGACCAGCGGATCAGTGCAATCGACATCGGGCCCCCACAATTGGCGTACTGGGCGGCTTGGGCCCGCCCAGGGGCAAGCGTAGCGCAATTGGCCAAGGAGCTCGACCTGTCGCGGCCCATGGGGCCGGGGCCACGCCCTGACGCGTCCAGACTCTGAGCCGCCAGACATTGACGACGGCAGGCGGGCCCTTCAGACTGTCACAGAGTTATCATACCGAGCCACAGCGCAGGAGTTCCCCATGAAGCCAAACATCCGGCGTGCCACACAGATCGCTTTGCAGCGGCCCGGCTTGGCCCAAATCGCCTGGGCCCGCGTCGCCTTGGTGCTGTTGGCCTTGTGGGCGGCTGCCGGCTGCAGCGATGACACCTCGGGGGCGGCGGGCGCGCAGGCGTCGTCCGACAGCTTGGCGACTGCTGACGTGGCAGTGGGCGACGCCGTCGAAGAAGAGGACGCCAGCCCTGACGCAGTGGCCCTGGACATTGCCGGTCCCGACGGCGGCGTCTGCCCCGGCTCGGCCGGCTGTACCTGCGCCGGCAACAAAGACTGCGACTCGGGCCTGTGCATCCAAACTCCCGAAGGCAAGCAGTGCGCCAAGACCTGTACCACCACCTGCCAAGACGGCTTTCAGTGCGTCCCGGTGCCTGGCCAGGGCGGCGACGTGGTCAACATCTGCGTGCCCAGCGCCGGCAAATTGTGCAATCCCTGCCTGACCTCGCAGGACTGCCAGGCGATTGGCCTTGGCCCGGCGGCATGCGTCAGCCACGGCAATGCGGGCAACTACTGCGGCGTGGGCTGCGAGGCCGATGCCGGCTGCCCTACCGGCTTTGAGTGCAAGGAATTGGCCACCACCGAAGGCACCAAGGCCAAGCAGTGCGCCCCCAAGGCCGACAACGCCGGGGCCATGGCGGCGTGCGCTTGCTCGCCTGCAGCAGCGGCCGCCGAGCTCTCTACCACCTGCATGGCCCCCGCCAAAGACGCCAGTGGCGCCACCGTTGGCGGCTGCCCCGGCCAGCGCAAGTGCACCAAAGAAGGCCTCTCTACCTGCTCTGCACCGGCCGCGGCGGCCGAGATCTGCGACGGCCTGGACAACGACTGCAACGGCAAGACCGACGACACCGCTTGCGATGACAGCAACGCCTGCACGCAGGACCTGTGCGCCCCCGGCGAAGACAAGAAAATCACTTGCCAGCACAAGGCGGTAGAGAGCAGCTGCGACGCCGACAGCAACCCATGCACAGAGAACGACGCCTGCAAAGAGGGCATCTGCGTGGCCGGCCCCGCCAAGAGCTGCGAGGACAACAACCCCTGCACCGCCAATACCTGCGATGCGACGCTGGGTTGCGTCAAGAGCGACGACAACGGCGCGCCGTGCGATGACGACAACCCCTGCACCATTGGCGACCTGTGCCAGACCGGCCAGTGCTTGCCCGGCCAGACCAAAGAGTGCGTCAGCACAGACGACTGCCAGGTCGCCAAGTGCAACCAGCTGGACGGCAAGTGCCAATTCAGCAACAAGGGCAATGGCCAGCTGTGCAATGACGGCACCGTCTGCACCAACGGCGACACCTGCGCCGACGGCACCTGCACTGGCACGCCCGTGACCTGCGACGACGGCAAGGTCTGCACCAATGACGCCTGCGACCCAGCCAGCGGCTGCACGGCCACCGACCTGACCGGCAGCTGTTCAGACGGCAACGCCTGCACCACCGACGACAGCTGCAAGGACGGCAATTGCGCCGCCGGACTTCTCAACAATTGCGATGACAGCGACGCCTGCACCTTGGACGCCTGCGACCCGGCCAGCGGCGTGTGCAGCAACTCCGCCATCACCGGCTGCGGCGGCAACTGCAACTCCAGCGCAGACTGCAATGACAGCAACCCGTGCACCGATGACTCTTGCGTGGCCGGCAAGTGCTCTGTGCTGCCCAACACGGCCGCCTGCGACGATGGTCAGAAGTGCACCAGTGCAGACGTGTGCGCCAAGGGCCAGTGCGGCGGCGCGCCAACGGTGTGCGACGACAAAAACCCCTGCACCACGGACACCTGCAACCCTGCCAATGGCTGCGAACAGGCGCCCAACAGCGTCAGCTGCGACGACGGCAACGGCTGCACCATCGGCGACACCTGCGCCGCCGGCTCCTGCCAGCCCGGCCCGCTGGCCGTGTGCAATGACAACAACCCTTGCACCAGCGACAGCTGCGACCCCAAGACCGGCAAGTGCCTAAGCGCCAACACAACGGACGCCTGCAGCGACGGCGACGCCTGCACCACCGGCGACCTGTGCGCTGAGGGCCTGTGCAAATCCGGCAAGGCGACCGTCTGCAATGACGGCAAGGTCTGCACCGACGACAAGTGCAACCCCGTGACTGGCGCCTGCGTGGTCAGCAACAACACCGCAGTCTGCAGCGACAGCAACGCCTGCACCACCGGCGACATCTGTGCGGCCGGCGTGTGCAAGGCCGGCGTTGCCAAGGTCTGTGACGACAAAAACCCATGCACAGCAGACAGCTGCACGGCGGCCACTGGCGCTTGTGTCAATGCTCCGATCGTCGGCTGCGGCGGCAACTGCCAATTGACCACGGACTGCGACGACAAGAACCCCTGCACCACCGATTCCTGCACCGCCGGCAAGTGCGCCGTGGCTGCCAACACCAGCCCCTGCTCGGACAACAACGGCTGCACCGTGGGCGACATCTGTGGCGGCGGCACCTGCAAGCCGGGAGCCGCCAAGGTCTGCGACGACGCCAATCCATGCACCGACGACAGCTGCGACGCCGCCACCGGCACCTGCAAGACCGCCAACAACACCGCAGTCTGCAACGACAATGACGCCTGCACCGTGGGCGACCTGTGCGCTGCCGGCAGCTGCGCACCCGGCAAGCTGCTGAGCTGCGACGACGGCAACCCCTGCACCACCGGTGACGTGTGCAAGGCCGGCGCCTGCGTGCTGGGCACCCCGATCATCTGCAACGACAACAACACCTGCACCAATGACAGCTGCGACAAAACCACCGGCAAGTGCGCCTTTGCCAACAACACCCTGGCCTGCACCGACAGCAACGCCTGCACCACCGGCGACATCTGCGCCAGCGGCGCCTGCAAGCCCGGCACCGCCAAGACCTGCAATGACAGCAACCCCTGCACCAATGACAGCTGCGACAAAGTCACGGGCGCATGCACCAACGCCGCCAACGCCCTGGCCTGCACCGACAACAACGCCTGCACCGCCAGCGACTTGTGCCTGGCAGGGGCCTGCAAGCCGGGCGCCGCCAAAGACTGCGATGACAAGAACCCCTGCACCACCGACAGCTGCGACAAAGTCACCGGCGCCTGCGCCAACGTCAACAATACCCTGCCCTGCAGCGACGGCAGCCTGTGCACCGGCAGCGATGTCTGCAATGGCGCCGGCAAGTGCGTGGGCTCGCTGGTCGTGACCTGCAAGGCCACGGCGTGCATGACCAACAGCTGCAACCCCGCCACGGGCCAGTGCGATCCCAAGCCGCAGCCCAACACCACCGCCTGCGACGACTTGCAGGCATGTACCGTGGGCGACAAGTGCGACGGCGCCGGCAAATGCGCCAGCGGCCCGTGGAACGCGGCGTGTGGCTGCCAGACCGCGGCGGCCTGCAATGACAACAATCCTTGCACAGTAGACACTTGCGTAGCCACCAAGTGCGTCTTCACCATCCAAAGCGGCGCCGTGTGCGATGACGCAGATCCGTGCAGCACTGCCAGCAGCTGCGACGCCGGCGGCAAGTGCATCGCCAAGACGTTCTACGACTGCAACGGCAGCAAAGACCAGTGCAACAACGCTATCTGCGCCAACAATGCTGGCCAGCCGGTGTGCAAGAAGGTTCCGGTGGCTGCCGGCACCGTGTGCAATGACGGTCTGTATTGCACCGTGGGCGAGAAGTGCGATGCACTGGGCAGCTGCGGCGGTGGCCTGCCGCCCCTATGTGGCAAGCCCGCGCAGTGCTACAGCTCTTTGTGCACCGAGCTGGCCAAGGGCTGCACCACCCTGCCGCTGGCCACTGGCACCCCCTGCACGGACAATAGCCTCTGCACCGACGGCGACATCTGCAACGCCGGCAAGTGCGCGGGCAAGCTCAAGGCCAGCTGCACGCCGGTGCTCACGACCTTCAACCCCGCTTCACCGTCTACCAGCACGGCGACCGCGGCAGTCGGCAGCGGCGAAACTTCAACATTGGTAAGCCTTTACCCAAGCAACAACTGCAGCGGCACCGCGCTGAACGCTACCGGCGTGACCGTGGTCAGCTCTGCGTTCAGCGTACCTTTCACGGCCAAGAGCCAAAGCTGCATGGCGGTATCCGCCAAGGCCGTGGACAGCGCCGGCACCGCCTCTGCCTGCTCGAACAGCTTGGTCTTTAACCACTACTCTTGCACGCAGTGCCTGTGCCCGGCCTCCGACTGGGTGCGCCACTTTGGCACCGCCAAGCTCGACACGGCCAGCGACTCTTCTGTGGACGCCGCAGGCAACGTCTACGTGGTCGGCTCGACCGAGGGCGCCTTTGCCGGAAAGACCAACGCCGGCGCCATCGATGCGGTGCTGGCCAAGCTCGACAGCAAGGGCGCCGTGGTGTGGGTGCAGCAGTTTGGTACCTCTCTCAATGACGCGGCGGCTTCGGTCTTTGTGGACGCCAGCGGGTTCATCTGGGTCGCTGGCCACAGCGCGGGCGACATCGATGGCGCCGGCCCCGGCCCCCTGCCCACCGCCGGCCAAAGCGACGTCTTTGTCGCCAAGTACGACGCTACCGGCAAGCAGCTGCAGATCAAGACTTTTGGCTCGACCACCCGCAGCGAGTCGGTGGCCGACATGGATTTTGACAAGCTCAACAACCGCTTGCTGGTGCTGCTGGCCAGCATCAGCTCGGGCGGCGGCGGGATCTCGCCGCAGGTCCTGGCCGTGCCCCTGGCCACCGGCATCCCCGCCCAGCTGTGGGCCTATGTAGAGGACAGCCAGAACAAGAATCCTTCGAGCTTGGTCGTTGACAGCCTTGGCGATTTCTACGTGCACGGCCGCTCGCAGTGGGGCATCAGCGGCGCGCTGACGACCACCGGCGCTGACAACGGCGGCCTGTACCTGTACCGCGTCACCGGCGCCGGCAAGACCGTGTGGCTGCAGCACTGGGGCAGCCTGGCGTTTGACATCGGCGGCGGCGTAGCGGTGGACAACCTTGGCGTCGTCTACGTCACCGGCTACGCCCAGGGCGTGGCCATCGGCACGCCGGTCGGGACCAAGTACCTGGGCTCCACCGGCACCAGCTGGGGCCACGGCGGCGACGTGGTCGTGGCGGCGTTCGCGGTCAGCAACGGCGCGCCCAAGTGGGTCACCCAGCTCGGCAGCGCCGGCGGCGACGTGGGCTTTGGTCTGCAGTACATGGCCGGCAAAGGCGGCGGCCTGTTCGTCTCTGGCAGCACCACCGGCAACATGGTCACGCTGGCCAGCACCTCGCAGTACGGCGGCAGCGACCTGTTTGTCCTCAAGCTGACGCCGACGACCGGCGGCATCATCAGCCTGCACCCGTATGGCACCAGCGGCGACGATGTCGGCGGCCGCATGAGCCGCGGCACCGGCGTGGTGTACATCCCCGGCGGCTTTGGCGCCGCCTATGCGGGCCAGAGCGCCGATGGCTGCGCCTTTGCCGGCATCCGCGACATGGCCCTGGCGCGGTTCTGTGCCGGCGTGGCGATTCTGCCGAACTAAGCGGCGGTGACCTGAGAATTTGTGCTGTTAGGACACGCCTGGGCCAGCCGGCTGGGTGGGTCGCAAGCTCGCGGCTCTACAGCCGACTCGCCGCTTCGGTGGCTGGCGGAGCCATCGATTTCTGGTCTTGCAGTTTCCAGGCAGCCACGTCCGACATAGCCCAGCAAACTCTTAGGCTTGTGGCACGCCGGTCAGGCCCCAGGTGGTCCACGCATGCGCCACGGCCGCCACGCTGTCTTCCAGCGTCCAGGCGGCGGCCAGCTGCTGGGCCCGGGCGACGCGGTGGTGACCGCCAGGGCCGTCAGAAAGGACCGTTTGCAGGGCATGGCGCAGCGCGGCGGGATCCTCGGGAGGAACCAGCCAGCCCAGCGGCTCCGGGCCTCCCAACAGGTCGGGCAAACCACCGATGGCCGAGGCGACGACGGGTGCCCCCAGGGCCATGGCCTCGCGGGCAACCGCCGGCGTGCCCTCTGTTCGAGACGGAATCGCCACCACCTGCGAGCTGCGGTAGCGATGCCAAAGCTCTGGTCCGGGCGGCAGGCGGCCGGCAAAGAGCACGCGAGCGGTCAGGTTCAGCTCGGCGGCCTTGGCCTGCAGGCGGTCGCGCTCAGGGCCGTCGCCCACAATCACTAGCGTCGCCGGGCTGCCAGCGGCCGAGCGGAGGTCAACCAGCGCCTCCAGCAACACGTCAAAGCCCTTGACGTGGTCAAAGCGGCCTACCGCCAAGACGTCAAATTCCCCTGGCGGCATGGCTGTTTCTAGTAGGACCGCCCGCGGCAGCAGGCTCACCGGCACCAGCTCAGCGGTCAACCCGTGGTCGCGCAGCCACTGGACTTCGCTGCTCGCCATCGCCAGGCACGGCACCTTGGAACGGCGGGCCAGGGCCGCAAAGCTGCTCATCAGCGCGGTCATCGCCAGCGCTGCGGCGGCGGCGGTGCCCTTGGGGGCGTGGATCGCGGCATCGCGCACGTAGTTGCCTCGCAGCACCGCAAAACTGCGCACATTCAAGCGTTCGGCGCGCCGCAGCGCCACCAAGCTGATCGGGTGGGCAAAGTTCAGCCACAGCAGGTCCACCTGGCTCAGGCCCTCATCAAGGGCGCGCAAGACGGCAGGCCACTTGGCCAATTCGCTGGTGAGCAGGGTACGCAGAGAAGCGTAGGCAGGCAGCGCCACTACCTCAATGTCGGGGCCATGGGCAAAGGCCGCCGGCCGGTCGCCGCCGGGCAAGACCCGGGCAATCAGCACCACCTTGGAGCAGACGTGGCGAAAGGCCAGCAGATACTCCAGGAAAGCATCCGAGGAGGCCCAGCCGTCGCCATGGCGCCACAGCGGCAAGTCCACCAAAATCCCAAGGCGCGGCAAGGGGGCAGGGGCGGCCATGGCGTCAGCTCCCGGTCAGGATGTGCAGGTAGAACCACACGCCGCCCAGCAGCCATACCCCCACCAGCGCCGCCAGCGTGCGCGCCTGGACCCGCGGGCCCAGCAGGTGGCGCAACGCCGAGCTGTACAGAAAGGTGCGCAGCTTGTAGCCCACCTTGGCACCAAAAAGCCGAGGGATCACAATGCGCAAGCGAGCCATGGCCACTTCAAGGGTGGCACCCAGCGGGCTGAGCACCCGCGCCATGGCCGCCGCGCCGTGGTGGCGAAGGGGCGAGAGGCGCGGCAGCTGCATCGGGTCCGCTGAAAAGCGCGCGGTACCCTTGGCAATTCCGCAGCAGGTCTGATAGCCGGCCCGGCGGGCGTGGTCGACGACTCGAGCATCGACGCCACCGCGGGGCAGGCAGATGTGGCGCACCGGCTTGCCGGCAATTTCGCTGAGGCGCCGCATCGACTCGGAGAGCTCGCGGTCGAGGTTGGCGTCGTCCAGGTAGGGCAACATGGCGTGGGTCACCGTGTGCGACTGGATCGACCAGCCCGCATCGGCCAGCGCCCGCAGCTCATGAGGCTCCATGAAGCGGTCCTTGCCCACCACCAGCTCGCAAGAGTGCTCATCGGGCTCAAGCACGGCAAAGACCGTAGCCTTCATGCCATGTTGGGCCAGGATCGGCGCGGCCACTTGCATCACACTGGCGTAACCGTCGTCAAAGGTGAACAGCACCGACTTCTTGGGCCGCGGCTTCTCTCCTGTGCGGATGGCCATCCAGTCGTCCAGGTCGAGCGCGGTGTAGCCATTGCCGGCCAGCCAGGCGACCTGCTCGGCAAAGCGCCCCTGCTCGGCGACCCAAGAGGGCTCGGGGTCAGCCGCCAGCATCTGCGGGTCCAAGCGAGAATCCCCAGGGACCAAGCGGTGATAGCAGAGCACAGCTACCCGGTCGGGCCGCGACTGCTGCCACCACAGCACCAACAGCCAGGCGCCTACCGCGCCCGGGACCACCGCCCAGATCAGCCAGCCCAGCCACACCATGCTCTACCCCTCTGTGGTCTGCCACACCGGCGCGTGGTCCTTGCGCAGCACATCCAGCGTGCCGAGCAGCAGCGCCAAGTTGGCCAGCAGCCAGTAGGCCGGAGCCGCCAGCGGGCCGATGCGCGCCTTGGCCGCCGCGGCCACCAGCCCTGCCGCCGCCAGGGCGTAAAACCCGACCTGCGCATACAACAGCCACTGCAGCAGCAAGCTAGCATCCGAGCCAAGGGCAGCCACCGCCACCAAGCCAACAGAGGCCAGCCACGCCGTCCAGCGCAGCCACTTGTGGGCGGTCAGCCGCGCCAAATAGGCCCAGGAGCCGGCCCGCAGGGCCAATTGCGTCGCCCACACCCCAGAGTGGATCGCCCGCGCAGCTATCCGCCGCCGCGCCCTGAACTCGACCAAAACGGACTCGCGGGGCAGCTCCCAGGCAATGGCGTCAGCCACGTACAGGGTGTTGAGCCCCGCCGAGGCGGCGATGGCCGGCAACACCAAGTCGGGATCGATGTCCAAGGGCAAATTCTTCCACAATTCTCTGCGCAGACCGTGAATACAGCCGCTGACCGAGATAAGGCCGCCTGACTGGCCCTCCGCCCGCCGCAGGCTCACGGCGATCTTTTGCCACAGCAGAAAGCCAGAGGCTACGCCGCCGCCCCGGCGCTCATAGAGCACCCGTCCAGAGACACAGCCGACCCCGGGATCGCCAATCGCCTGGACCAGCTGGCGGATGCACTGCGGTTCCCAGCGGGTCGAAGCGTCAGAAAACAGCAGCACGTCTCCGCGAGCCACCGCGACCGCCTTCTGCACGGCGGTGGTCTTGCCCGCGCGCGGCTCAGAGCGGACGAGGCGCACGGCAGGAGAGGCGATGGCCAGTACGGCCTCATCGGTGCCATCGGTAGAAGCATCTGAGGCGATGAGGATTTCCAGCTTGTCTAGCGGCCAGTCTTGGTCCAGCAGGTTGCGCACCCGCGCGCCGATGACGGCCAGCTCATTGTGGGCAGCCACCACCACAGAAACCAGTGGCCGCCACTCGTTACTGGTCAACTGGGCTGGGGTTAACTGGGCTGGGGTCAACTGGGCTGGGGTCAACTGGGCTGGGGCTTGGTGGCCTGCCTGGCGCCCTTTGCGGCTGGCCAACCACGCCATCGCCAGCGGGTACAGGGCAAACGGAATGGCCAGCCACAGCAGAAAAATGGCGGTGACAACTAGGTAAAGCATCAAATGCCCGCGGGCCAAGAACCCAAAATCGCCACCGACCAAGGGCAGCAAGCCCCCCTGCGAGGATACGGGCGAACGGTCAGCCCTGCAAGGCGGCGGCGGCTGAGTGGGGTGGTGTCGCCGCGGCGCCAGCAGGGGTAGAATCGCCGCGCGCCTGTTGCGCACCACGAGGCTGCTGCCATGGATTCCTCTGCCGCTGAACGCACCTACGACATTGTGCTGTGGGGGGCGACTGGCTTCACCGGGCGGCTGGTGGCCGAGTACCTGCTGCGCCACGAAGGAGTGGGTCGGCGGCTGCGCTGGGCCGTGGGCGGTCGCAACCAGCAAAAGCTAGAGAGCGTGCGAGAAGGCTTGGCCCAGCTGGATCCCGCAGCGCGGCAGCTGCCCATCGAGCTGGCCGATGCCAAAGATCCCGCAGCCCTGCAGCTGCTGGCCGCCAAGACCAGGGTGATGTGCAGCACCGTAGGCCCCTATGCGCGCTACGGCAGCGAGCTGGTGGCGGCGTGCGTGGCTAGGGGCACCCACTACTGCGATCTGACGGGCGAAGCGCCATGGATGGCCGAGATGATCGCCCAGCATCACGCTGCGGCTCAGGCCAGCGGGGTGCGCATCGTCCACGCCTGCGGCTTTGACTCTCTGCCGTCAGACCTGGGAAGCCTGCTGGCCCACCGGCAGTTCCAGGCCAAGACGGGCGAGATGCCGGCGACCACCACTCTCTATGTCCGCTCTAGCAAAGGCGGTTTCTCTGGCGGCACCGTCGCGAGCATGCTGGCCATGATGGAGGATCAAAGGGGCAATCCGGCCCTGCGCAAGGCGCTGTGGGATCCCTACAGCCTGCTGCCGAGGGACGCCGCCCGCGGCCCCAAGGACGTGCGCGACGTGGTCAAGGTCCAATTTGACCCGCAAGAACAAAGCTGGGTGGGGCCGTTTGTGATGGCGCCGACCAATGCCAAGGTCGTGCGGCGAACGATAGCGCTGCTTGAGCCAACCGCCAACGCCCAGCACCGCTACACCGAGGTCGTGCGCTGCGGCAAAGGCCCCAAGGGCTGGCTGGCGGCGCAAGGCTTGCAGGCGGGCACGGCGGCGATGGTCGGAGCGCTGATGACCCCGGTGGGCCGGGCCATCCTGGAACCCCTACTGCCGCAGCCCGGAGAGGGCCCCAGCGCAGAGGTGCGCAATGCTGGGCGCTTTCGCTGCGATGTGGTGGCCCGCGGCGGGTCGCAGTCGGTGCGGGTCGCCGTGCGCGGCAACCTGGACCCCGGCTACGGCGCCACCAGCGGAATGCTGGCCGAAGCGGCGCTGTGCCTGGCCCAAGACGACCTGCAGACGCCGTGCGGAGTGATCACGCCGGCCGTGGCCATGGGCGATGCGCTGCTGGCCCGGCTGGGCCGAGCCGGCGTGACCTTTGAGACCATCGAGAGCTAGTTTTGTTTGCTATTCATGGTGTTGCCAAAGCCCTGGGTAAGCAACATTCGGCGGAGAAACACCGCTGCAAACCCACTACGGCTAGCGTTGACGCGCCCTGTGGCGCAGCGTAGCTTGCGGCTCCTGCGCCTGCCGGAGGGCCAACGGGGTACTAGGGTGGTGCGCTTGCGATTCCTGCCGATCCTCTTTGCCGCAGTAGCGCTGCTGCTGCAGACAGCCACCGCAGCGGCGCAGGACGTGGCGATTGCGGCAGCGTCAGACCTGAAGTTTGCCCTGGACGACATCGTGGCTGGGTTCAAGGTCCTGCACCCCGGAGCGGTGGTGGCGGTCACCTACGGCTCGTCTGGCAAGTTCTTGACCCAGATTCAGCAGGGCGCGCCCTTTGACCTGTACTTCTCGGCCGATATCGCTTATCCGCGCCAGCTAGTTGCCGCCGGGTTGGCCGGCTCGGCGGTCAAGCCCTACGCCATTGGCCGCCTGGCGGTGTGGAGCACCACTTTGGACGCCAGCAAGATGACGCTGCAAAGTCTGAGCGATCCCAAGATTTCCCGCATCGCCATCGCCAATCCCAAGCACGCGCCTTATGGCAAGCGCGCCCGCGAGGCGCTGGTGGCGGCCGGTCTGTGGACCCAGCTGGAGCCGAAAATCGTGATGGGAGAGAGCATTGCCCACGCCGCACAATTTGTGCAAAGCGGCGCTGCGCAGGTGGGGATCCTGGCGGCCTCCTTGGCAGGCAACCCCCAATTGGCCAAGCAGGGCGGCTACTGGCTGATCCCCGCCCACCTTCACTCCCCTCTGGAGCAGGGCTTGGTGCTGACGCGCCGCGGCGCCGCAAAGCCGTTGGCCAAAGCTTTTGCCGAACACATGGATTTGCCGGCAACGCGGGCCCTGCTGGTCAAGCACGGTTTTGGCCTGCCTGCTCCGGTACCGGCCAATTGAGGGATGCCGCCATGCTGCTTAGCGACAGCGACCTGCAGGCAATCTGGCTGACGGCGCAGCTGGCGGGCCTGGTCACGGCCATCTTGCTGGTCATCGGCACCCCTGTGGCGTGGTGGCTGGCCCGAACGCCATCGCCGTGGCGCGGACCCGTAGGTGCGGTGGTGGCCCTGCCGCTGGTGCTGCCGCCTTCGGTGCTGGGCTTCTACCTGCTGCTGGCCATGGGACCGCAGGGTCCGCTGGGGCGGTTGAGCGAAGCGCTGGGCGCCCAGCCCCTGCCCTTCACTTTTGGCGGGCTGGTCCTGGCCTCTGTCTTGTATTCGCTCCCCTTTATGGTTCAGCCCCTGCAGACGGCCTTTGAGGCGGTGGGCGATCGGCCACTAGAGGTCGCCGCCACGCTTGGCGCTTCGCCGCTGGACGCCTTTTTGACGGTGGCCCTGCCGCTGGCCCGCCGCGGTTTTGTCACGGCCGCTATCCTCACTTTTGCCCATACGGTGGGCGAATTTGGCGTGGTGTTGATGATCGGCGGCAACCTGCCGGGGATCACCCGGGTGGCCTCTGTGCAAATCTACGACCGGGTCGAGGCCATGGAGTACCCCCAGGCCCACCGACTGGCCGCAGTGCTGCTGGTATTTTCCTTTGCGGTGCTGCTGGCTCTGTACAGCAAGCGCACCAAACCGCTGAGGTACTAGGTCATGACCGCGATCACTGCGCGCTTGCACATGACCCTGCCGGGCTTCACGCTCGACGTGGACCTGGAGCTCCCTGGGCGCGGGGTGACGGCCATTTTTGGCCCTTCTGGTTCGGGCAAGACCACGCTGCTGCGCTGCATTGCCGGCTTGGACAGGGCCAGCCGCGGCGAAGTGCGGTTCCGCGGCCAGCCGTGGCAGAGCGATCAGGTCTTTCTACCAGTGCACCGCCGGCCGCTGGGCTACGTTTTTCAAGAGGCGAGCCTGTTTAGCCACCTGACCGTGCTTGGCAATTTGCAGTACGGCCAGCGCCGCAGCCATGGCAGGCAGCCGCAGATGTTTGACCAAGCGGTGCAAATGCTGGACATCGGGCCGCTGCTAGCGCGGATGCCCGACCGCCTCTCTGGCGGAGAGAGACAGCGGGTGGCCCTGGCGCGAGCGCTGGCGCAGTCGCCGCAGCTGCTGCTGATGGATGAGCCGCTGGCTGCCCTGGACGCGGCGCGCAAGCGCGAAATTCTGCCGTACCTCGAGCGTCTGCGAGACGAGCTGGCGATCCCGATTCTCTACGTCAGTCACTCTGCCGACGAAGTGGGGCGCTTGGCCGACTTCCTGGTGGTGATGGAGGGCGGTCGCGCCGTGGCCCACGGGCCCCTGCAAGAGACCCTGGCGCGGCTGGACCTGCCGATCCAGCTGGGCGAAGAGCGGGCGGTGGTCCTGACCGGCACCGTGGCAGAGCGCGATGCGCAGTGGCAGCTGGCGCGGGTCGATTTTGACGGTGGCCACCTGTGGATGCGCGACAGCGGCCTGGCGCCGGGCCGGCAGGTGCGGCTGCGGGTGCCGGCGGCAGGGGTGAGCCTGGCGCTGAGTCATCAAGAGGACACCAGCATTCTCAATGTGATGCAAGGCACCGTCCAAGCAGTGGCGCAGGGGGATCACCCAGCTCTGGCGCTGGTGAGCCTGCGAGTCGGCGCCGCGGTGGTGCTGGCCCAGGTGACACGACGGTCGATAGCCGCCTTGGCGATCGAGCCGGGCAAGACGGTCTTTGCCCACGTCAAGTCGGTGGCGCTGATGCAGTAGCGTTCAGGCCGGTTGGTCAGCGTCAAAGCGCAGCAGCGCAGGCCCCGCACCCTCAAATCGCAGCTCAGCCACCTCCGCCGTGCCGCGGCGCACCTGCCACAGCGGCCCGCGCAGGCGCAGGTTGTCGCCAAGGCGCAGCTTGGCCAGAATCTCTGAGGCAAACATCCGCCAGCTGCGCCGCTGCAACAGGCTGTGGGCGTCGGCAAACTGGTCCAGGCCCACGACCTGCTGGTAGGTCAGCAGCCCCGGCTCGGCAAGCTGGCCACCGGCAAAGACGGCGAAGCGCTCATAGGACCAAGCCACGACTGGGGAGCTCAGGGCGGCCAGAGCGTGCTCTGCCCAGGCGGGGTGTCGAGCTTGAACATGCAGGCGGACCGCGGCGGTCCGCTGCGCTGTGGCCGCGCAGTCCGGCGTACAAGGCAGGTGAGACATCCAGCGCAGCGGCACCACCGCCCAATTTTGCTCTGGCAACAGACGCCTGTCTTGGCGGCGGGCCAGCGACTGCACCAGCCGCGCGTCGCCGCTGTCTGCCGCGGCGCCAAAGGCCTGAATGCAGCAGTCGGGATACCCCAGGCAGCGACCGAGATCGGCGATCAGCGCGCCCGCCGCCGCCGCCCGCCCCTGGCGCAGCGCCTCCGCCAAGCGGACATCCAGCGAGCAAGCCTTTTTCAACTCAGAGGAATCCAGGCCGCCCCACACGACCCAAGAGGGGGCGGCCAGCGTATGGCCTGGCTGGCCACCGCTGACTTGGGCGCACAGCCCGGCGCTCTGCAGGGCCAGAGCCACTTGCTGAGCCGCCGCGGCGCTGCCGACCTCGCGGCGCAGCACCTGCCGCCAGCCCTGCAAGACCTCCCACGCCTCGCGGTCGAACACGGCACGGTCCGGCGCCTGCCAAGCTGGCGGTGGCGGCGGCGGCGGCGGATCCGGCCGGCACTGCGCTTGGGTGAGGGGATCGAGCTGATGGGCCGCCGCCAGTTGCAGGGCGGCGCGCGGCTCCAGGTCCAAGTCGCTCAGCGTGTCGATTCCCGCCGCAGCCGGCATCTGCAAGAGCGGAGCCACGGTCTGCAGCTGCAGGGCATACTCAGGAAGGGCACCTGGGCACTGTGTGGCAGCCGGGCAGGTGGCACAGGCCGGCAATCTGCGATAACGCTCGCTTTCGCGGGCGACCAAGGTGGGGCTTAGGCGCAGCAGGTCCGCTGCCGCGCCAGGGTCCGGGTAGGCGCAGGCTGGCAATTCAAAGCCCGGCGCGCAGCCCACGGCCATACCGGGCTGCAGCGCCAATTGCTGAAGCACGGCAGCCAGGTGTGGCAGGGTCAGCAGGGGACCGCGATCAGCGCGCACGCGCAGCGGCCGCAGCCACAGTCGGCCCAGACTGGCCCTAGAGGCGGGCCACACCTGGGCCGCTCTCCGCCGCAGATCATTGATCACAGTGGCATTTTCTGGCAGGACCACCGCCGTCAGGTCCACGGCGATGCCAGCGTCCAGCAGCGCCCGAACGCCAGCGCGCAGCTTGAGCCACGTGCCCGGCCGGCCGGCGATGCCGTCTACGACCTTGGGATCCAAGCTGTTGCAGGCCACAACGGCGCGGCCAAGCCCAGCGCGGCCCAGCCGCTCAACCAAAGCCGGCGCCAGCGCGCCGTGGGTCTCTAGCACCACCTGCGCCCCGCCTTTGCGCAAGCCGGCCACCAGGGCCGGCAGCCATGGCTCCAGGGTGGGCTCTCCTCCAGTCAGGACGACTTCGCTGGCCCCCTGAGCCAGAGCCGCCCGGGCCGCCAGCGCCGCCCGCTCGCCGCGCTGCGCCGAAGGGCCTGCATCCGCAGCCCGCACAGGGCAGAAGCCGCAAGCGAGATCGCACGCGCGCTGCAAGTCGATTACCACGGAGTCCGCCATCGCTCCCATCCCCAGCGCCGTTAGGATGCCACACCGCAATTCCGCTTGAAATTACTCTCGTCACATTTCTACACGGTTTGGGTAGTTTCGCCAGGAATTCTTGGGCAGGCCGAGCGCCAGCCTCAGGAAACCTCAATGCGAACTTGGCCTTCAAGCTGCCAGGCCCTGCCGAGTACGTCGTCAACCCGGGCTAGTACCCAAGACCGTTAATTCGATCCGGGTTACACCCGGTTCTTGTTCACAGGTCTTGGGTCCTACTGCTGGGTCTTTTTCCGTACCCCAAACCGCGTCCGTTCCGGAACCCGGAACGAACTTGGGGTTTGGGGTACT
>CAIXGW010000020.1 GCA_903919145.1 uncultured Myxococcales bacterium | reverse complement strand
TTGGAAGTGAATTCCAATATTTCGCCCGCCTGGGCGCTCGCAAGACGATCGCCCTAGGACCCTGTCGGATGCTGCAGCTGATTCAATAGTTTTAAGGAGTTATCCGTAGGCGACGGCATTACTCCGACAGGCTCCTAGGGCACCTTCGCCGGCGCCGGCAGCCCACCCTGCAGCCACTTCCAGCGCTTGCCGCCTTCCACGGTCGCGGTCTGCAGCGTGCCGGCGGCGTCGGGCCAGCGCACCTCGACCTGGGCCGCGCAGGCGTCCCCCAGGCCAAAATGCAGCACCTGGTGGCGCTGCAGCCCACCCTGGCCGTGGCCGCCGTCGACCTCTGCCGTCTGGGTGACCCCGCCCGCCGTGACCCGCACCCGCGCGCCAATGGCCTGGCGGTTGCTGCCCGCGGCGCCTTGCAGGTCCAGCTGCAGCCAGTGGCCGGCCTGGCCGCGCTGGTTCAGAAACAGCCGCACCTGCTGAGTGGGATAGCAGTCTTTGCCCAGCTGCCCCTCGCAGCGCATGTGGGCGTGGCCGACCGCGATGTCCAGGTCGCCGTCGCCGTCAAAGTCGGCCACCGCGTTGCCCTGGGCGCGGTGGTGATCAAAGAAATCGGCGGTGGGCAGCGCCTGAAAGTGGCCGGGGGCGTCCTGGCGCCACAGCAGGGCGCGGTTGTCGGGGTAGTCCGAGGCGCCGATGTACACGTCTGGCCAGCCGTCATTGTCAAAGTCAAAGATGGCGCTGGTCATGTGGCCTTCGTCCCAGCCGGCCTGAGCGTGCTCTCGCGTCAACCCTGTGGCCTCATTGCCGGGGCGGTCAAACTGCACGTCCAAGCTGCCGATGTTGAGCAGCAGCTCAGAGAGGTCGCTGCTGCTGCCCACGTCCCAGTGCTTGATCTCGTTGGTCAGCAGGTCCATGTGGCCGTCATTGTTGACGTCAGCGCAGATGGTGGTGCCCGAGTTGCCGCCCAGTCGCCAGGGCTGGCGATCCCCCGCGTGGTCCCAGCGGTAGTTGCCGCCAAAGGCCAGCTTGAGCTGGGCGCAGTCCAAGGTCGGCTTGGGCACTTTGCCGCACTCGGGGTCGCCCGGCACGTCTTTGCAGTGGCAGCGCGCCGACTCGTTGTCGGTCCAGTCGGTGCCCTGGTCATAGGCAAACCCGCTGGAGACCGACGCATTCAGGTAGCCGCGCTGACCGCCAAGCACCGCCGCCTGCCACAATTGGTTGGGCGCGCGACCATAGCTCGACGCCAGCAGCTCTGGCCAGCCGTCGCCGTTGAGGTCGCAGGCCGCCGCCGACCACGCCCACGAGTGGCCCTTGGCCTGGTTGAGCTGCGTCACGGTCGCATTGTTCCACGCCAGGGTCAGCAGCCCGGCGGCCTGGGTGACGTCGACAAAGCGTCCGTCGCCCTTGCCGCGCAAAAGCCGGTCCTGCAAAGGTGAACTGACGCCGCCCGCCATGTTGTGGGTCACAAACAGGTCCAGGATGCCGTCGCGGTCAAAATCGACAAAAGCCACCCCCATGGGCACCGCCGGCAATCCTTGCATGCGCGCAGCAGAATCGGCCGGACCCAGCGAGAATTGGCCCTTTCCATCGTTGAGGTAGAGCTCGCTGCTCGGCTCGGCGGCGGCGGTTTTGCCCTCGGCGCCGGTGGCCACGTAAACGTCGACGTCGCCGTCATTGTCCACATCGGCGCTGGCCAGGGTCGCGCCGGGATGGGTGGCTCCGGGGGGGCCGGGGACGCGGCGGCTGAACAGGCCGCTCTTCTCGGTGACGTCCTCAAAGCCGCTGCCAGTGTTGCGAAGCAGCCAGCGCGCTCGCTCGGGTTTGCCCGGGGCAAAAACATCCGGGCCGCCGCCGTTGCGCACCAGCAGGTCAGGCCGGCCATCGCCGTCCAAGTCCGTGACCGAGAGCTGGGTGCCGCGCACTTGCAGCCCCAGCAACCCCCACTCGCTGGTCGCTTCCTTGTACCAAGGCTGACCGGGCTGATAGCGGGTCCCCGGGGCACAGCTGGCGACCTGGGAGTCGGTCGAGGCGTCGGCGCCGCCATCGGCCGCGGCGTCGCCGTCTGACTGGGCGTCGGCTGCCTGCGCATCCGCCGCCGGCGAGACCGCCTTGGCACTGGCGCCGCCATTGGCGCCGCAACCGCCAAGCGCCATCGCCGCCAGCGCGATTCCGGCTAGAGCGCCTGCGCGCAGGGGAGCAGCGAGGCTGCGAAATTGACCGGCCATGGGCCCCTCCTTGCCTGTAAGGGCCCGAGCGAGTCTACCCGACTCGCCCCGGGCTCATGTCCAAAATCCGTAGGTCGCAAGCTCGCGTCGCTGCAGGCCGCCTAGCTCCGCAGGGTCGTGCCCATGCCGACCGCCGCCAGGCTCCGCAGAGCAACAAGCCAATACCGCAGATCCACGGCCGGCGCAACCCAGACCGAACAAAGGGCTGCGGCTGGCGAAACGCACACCCAGGGCTTTGGTATCTCTTTGCCGCGATAAGAGATTTGTGATTTGGACGAAGCGACGGCTCGCTCTGGACGCCAAGATGGGCTAGGCTGCAAAACGGACCCTTGTGGTCCGCTTTTCCCTCCGCTCTCCCCTCAGCAGGTGGCCATGCTCAGCATCGAAAAGCAGCTGCGCTCTCTGGGCGCTCAGCCGGCAACCCAGCCGGCGCGCCCGCGCTCGCTGGCCTTCTACGGCAAGGGCGGGGTCGGCAAGTCGACGGTGGTGTCCAACCTAACGGCGACCCTGGCGGCGCGCGGGCGCAAGGTGCTGCAGGTCGGCTGCGATCCCAAGCGCGACAGCTCTCGCAACCTTATCAAGACTTTTCCGCCGACCACGCTGATGGATCTGCTGGCGGCCGGTCGCTCTAATCTGGCGCCAGAAGACCTGATCATGGACGGCGGCAGCGGCGTAGAGTGCATCGAAGTGGGCGGGCCCAAGCCCGGCGTCGGCTGTGCGGGCCGCGGCCTGGGGCGGCTGTTTGAAGAGCTGGAAGGCATGGAGGTTTTTGACCGCGGCTACGACTACGTGTTCTACGATGTGTTGGGCGACGTGGTGTGTGGAGGCTTTGCCGTGCCGATGCGCGATGGCTACGCCGAGGAGGTCTACGTGGTCACCTCTGGTGAATTCATGAGCCTCTACGCCGCCAACAACATCGCCCGCGGCATCGCCAACTACGCCGAGCAGGGCGACATCCGCATGGGCGGGCTGATTGCCAACGTCAAAGACATGGCCTATGACCGTGCGTTGATTGAGCAATTCGCCAAGCGCATTGGCACCCACGTGGTCGGCTGGCTGGAGTGGGACAAGGTGGTGTGCGAAGCCGAGCGGCGCCGCCAGCCGGTGGTTCGCTACCGGCCAGAGCATCCTTACGTCCAGACCTGGCAAGCGCTGGCCGACGCGCTGGAAAAGCAAGCGCGCCCGCACATCCCCAAGCCCATGAGCGACGTAGAACTGGATGTGTTTCTGGAGGAGCTGTTTGGCTACGGCGAGGCGGATCCGGCCTGAGTCGCCGGCTTGCGGTCAGCCCCGCTGGGCCGGGTGCAAGGGCAGGCAGAATTTCGCTTGCGCTGTGCGGATCAGACATTGCCTAGGGTACTGTCGGGCAGGGTCTCGCCGGACCCTTGAGTGTGCGTCTGGCCACAGTCGGCCACGGCTTGAGGGGCCCGGCGACTGCCTCAAAGGCCAAGCATGGCTCTGTGGTTGACCCATTGCCCTGGGTCGCGCATGCTCGCCTGCCTTGACTAGGCGAAGGCACGTCTGGCAGACCGGGGTGGCGTTGCGGCTTGAAATTGCACAGTGCAACGCCCCAGGCGGACCTGAACTGGATCATCGCCCAGGTGACGCCGCTGCGTGTGACCAGCATCGCGCAGCCCTATCCAGACGATATCGGTGGCTGGTGGCCGGATTGCGCGCCGCCGCCCTGCTGTTCCTCACCGGCGTCTTGCTTGCCGCCTGCGGCCCCGGCGTCGCCAAGGCCTACGTCGTTGCCGATGTGGCGTACCGCGGCCCGGCGGAGGCGCCGATCCAGCGCGACGTGCGCGCTTCGCCCAGCTACACCGATGCAGCTAAGCAGCTGACAAAGCTAGCGATCCGCATGCCAGATACCTGCGTACAAGTGTCGGCAGCCGAAGCGGTGGGGGCGTCCACCGCGCCACGGGTGCTGTTGTCGACCCGGTGCAGCGTGTGGCTGGGGGCCATTGAGAGGGCGGTTGTGGCTGGCGGCACGATGGTTGTCTCCTGGGATGCCGTACACCTGCTGGAGCGGAGCAAGAAGCTCACTCCCTACCAGGCCGCGGCTCAGCTCGGCGCCGACGGGGTGCTGATTTTGGCCAGCCTGGAAGTCATGGACGACCACCACTGCCCGATGAACGAGTTCCAGATCCAGTATTTTCAAGGGGACGCCGCGGCTGTCCGCGGAGCACCCGTCGCGCTTGGGCCAGACGCTCGGGCCGCCATGAGCGCCGTGGTCCGCCACGATTTTGACCGAACCTGTGGCCAGCTATCGGCAAAGCCGTGGCAGCTCGGCGCCATGCTCGATGCCACGGTGGTGTCCAGCAGCGGCGAGGCCATCTGGTTCTACCGCGGCCGCGCCAGCGCGGTGCTGGGCTCCATGGCGCAGCAGCGCTTCTTGTTTCGCGGAAAAGGTGCGACGTGGCGGCCTGTTGCCCCAGACCTTGGCGCCTTGCCGGCCGCCAGCGCTGAGGCCTCCTCTGAGGTCTTTCGCGTCGCCACCGCAGCGGACCCCCAGGGCCCGGATCCCTTGCAGGCACAGCGAGCGGCCCTGATTCAGCAAGTGGCGGATGACGCCCTGGCCCAATTTCGCCTGGGAGCAGCGCGTTGATGGCGCCCTTGCCAGTGCGACGGGTTGGCGGGTTGCCGCTGGGGAGCGTCCTGCGCCTGGGCCTTTGGGCCTGCGCCTACCTGCTGTGCTTTCCCGCGGCCGCCGCCTGGGCTCAAGCGCCTGAGTCCGCGCCGCCGGTGGCTGTAGCGACCCCCCGCTCTATGGAGCCGCCGATCCGGGTCTATGCGCCCACGCTGCTGGACGCGCGCCTGCCGTGGTCTTCCATCGACGGTTGGGGCGGCGGCGGCTGGCAGATCGGCGGCATGAGCAGCGCGCACTACGCCTCTACCTCTGACGAAAAGCGCCAGAACGGCACAATTGCTCAGTCGGGCATCGAGCTGGGTCAGAGCTACCTGCTGGTGCAGGCGGGCATGGTCTCGGCCGGCAAGCACCCCTTTGTCGCTCTGGTCGTGCGCCAGGTCGCGCAGTGGCCTCTTGCCGAAGTCGCCGGCCGCGACCTGCAGATCGGCTTGTACGCAGGGCGGTTGGCCCTGGGCAGCGTGGTCCAGGCTGCCGGGTATGGCAGCGTGGAGTTGCTAGGGCTGCGGGTCACTTCGCGCGACGCGTGGGTCTTGGAGTTGGGAGTGCCACTGACGGTCTGGGTCAGCGACCGCGGCGGGTCGGCAAGGTCAGTGGGCGTAGCGGTGCGCGCGTCGCGGCTGTTCAGCTGGAAGGACCTGATTCCATGACGTGGCGCGAATTTCTCACCGCCTTGGGATGTGCTGTATCGGTCGCCAGTGCGGTGCCGGCTTGTACGTTGGACGTGGCGGCCATCCGCCAACCTGCCCCCGAGTGCGACGCGGTGGACCAGCAAATGCAGATATGTACATCCAATTCCTACTCTGTTTACGTGTTTGGCTACTACCATCAGTGTTCCCGCGATTTCTCGCCCGATTGCCGTCGCTGTATCGTCGAGACAGTGGACTGCAACGACCTCGGCAGTCGCTGCAAAGCGCAGTGCGCGCCGATGGGCGGCAGCGGCTCCCTGAAAAACCCAGATGGCGGCGCAAGCGATCTGGCCCGCTGAAGGGCAGCAAGGCACAGCCGCGAACGCGGCGTTCGTCCGCTGACCCACAGCCGCTGGCTTGCCTCCTACGCCGAGAGGAACCTCCCAGCATGACCAGCCCAGAGCAACACTTCGCCAGCCCCGTCTCCGCCCAGTCTTATGCGGAAAACGCCAAGCGCATGGTGCCGGGCCTTGGCGACCTGCACCGCATGACCGCGCTGCTGCTGGCCGAAAACGCGCCCTCTGACGCGCAGGTGCTGGTAGTTGGCGCCGGCGGCGGTATGGAGCTCAAAGTCTTTGCAGAGCGCGAGCCCGGTTGGCACTTTGAAGGCGTCGATCCAGCCCGCGCCATGCTTACCCTGGCAGAGCAGACGCTGGGCCCGTTGATGAGCCAGGTCACGCTGCACCAGGGCTACATCGAATCGGCGCCAGAAGGGCCGTTTGACGCAGCCACCTGCTTGTTGACCCTGCATTTCTTGGGTCTGGAGGATCGCCTGCGCACCCTGCGCGAGATCCGCCGGCGCATGAAGCCCGGCGCCCCCTTTGTGATGGCCCACCACAGCGTGGCCGAGGGCGCCGAAGCCCGCAAGACCTGGACGCGCCGCTTTGTGGCGTTTGGCACGCCGCCGGGCGGACCGGCTCAATCCCTGGATCCGGCCCAGCCCTCGATTTTCGACGTGCTGCCGGTGCTGGCGCCCGAGAGGGAAGAAGCCCTGCTGCAAGAGGCCGGCTTTAGCGGTGTGGCGCTGTTCTACGCGGCCTTTACGTTTCGCGGCTGGGTCGCCTATGCCTGAGGGCGGGCCAAGGATCCCGCGGCCGCGCCCCCACCTCGCCGTGCCCCCCACTGGAACGCCCTGATTGGGTTGGCTGCGCAGGACGCGAGAGGCCTAAGCCCCTGGACGCAAGCGCGATCTACCCACAGCAGTGCGGCCCCCCGTTCAGCCATGCGCGACGGATGCAGACCCGAAGGGCAGCGTCCGACGCTGCCGGCGCCGCGCCGGTCGCAGCCGGGTCGCCGCTGCGGCGACGCGCCCAAACACCCAGTCAAGAACCGGACTTTTCCAGCCCAAAGGCGCCGCTAGCGAGTGGCCAGCTCTGAGTTCTTCTCCAGCACGGCGGCCAGCGGGTCCAGCGAGTCGACGCCTTGCTGCTTGCTGTTGAGCACTTCCTGCAGCGCATCGAAGCGCTTGCCAGACGGAAGGCGCTGATAGCCGTTGTCCTTGATGGACTTGCTGACGGACTTGGCCCCGCCGCCTTCCAGGTTCTTGCGCACCTCGCGGGCCAGCGCGTCGGACTCGCAGGCGTCGACAATCAGCTCCAGGTGGTAGCCACCGCCCACGGCCTTGCTCGCCTCGCCGGCAATGTCGGTATGCGGTAGTACCCCGGTCGTGCTGAAGGACTTGGTCGACATCACCGAGTCCACACCGTTGAGACCTTGGCTAATGCCATGGCCAGTATAGACAATCGCCAGCTCGTCGCCTTCTTTGAGGCCCTGGCCGCGGCCAAGCATCGCCTTGCGCAGGTCGGCCTCTTTGAGGTTTTCATGGGTTTCTATGTCAAAGCCACGCTGGTCCAGGTCCGCAGCCATCGCCGCCGCGTCGGCCTTGGCACCGGGCAAGTCAGTGAACAGCGTGATGGCGTTGGCGGGCGGGTCCTTGTCGATGTAGTCGCTGTTGCCCACCACGATGGCTTTGCGCTTGGGCCTGAGCGCGTCCGGCACATTCTGCAAGGGCGAAACCAAGTTGTCTTGCGTACCGACGCTGCGCTCGTCCTGCGCTGGCTTGGTTTGGGCGTCGGCGTGCTTGGTGGTCAGCAGCGTGCCGCCCTGCGCCGGATCCAGCGCCACCGCCCGGGCCAGCAGCTCTTCGCGGCTGTCCTCTGGGGCCAGCAGCTGCTCGGCGCGGAGCTGGGCAGACATCGACCACGCGTCGTGGACCGTCTTGCCAGAAGCCGCGCCAGTGGCCAGCGTCATGCTGCCCTTGCCCATCGACGCCGGGGTGTTGACCCCAGTCAGGGTGGCGGCGTGCATGTTGTCGGCCTTGGCGAGCTGGGTCTTGCCTTCGGTACTGCCTTTGGCCAATTGGTTGAACAGCTGGCTGTGGAACGGGTCGCCCTCGGCCGCGGTCTGGGTCGTCTGGGTGGTCTGCTCCATGCCGCGCGTGGCCGGGTTGAGCTGACCCTGGCCGCCCGCCTTGGCCTTGGGCCCGGCGCTCATGACGCTGGGCTGGCCGCCTTGCCCGGGCTTGACCAGGTCGCGGCCTTCGCGGTAATTGGCTTTCTGCAGCTTGGCTTGTAGGGCTCCGCCCTGGTTGGCACCCTTGCCCTGCTGGCCCGCGGGGCTCGCCTTGCCGGCGGCTTTGGCGGTCTTCTTGGGCACAAGCTGTGGCGGTGCGGGCATCTCGCTTCCTTGGTCGCGGCACGGCGGCGGCCACCGCACCTTACGTATGGCCGGATCAATTCGCACCTTGCGGCGATCTTACACGGGCCCAGGTCCGCAGCGAGGGCGGCAGTTTCGACCCCATGCCACGGCTCGGCTGGGCTACCGCTGGCCGGTGTAGCCAGCCGACGTCCAAAGCCTCTATGCTAGCCAGCGCGGCAAAGGTAGCCGCACCACGACCCAGCGTATGGACAACAAACCTAGAATCTTTGCGATGGCCTTTGCCCGCGTCTATCCCCTCTATGTGCAAAAGGCAGAGAAGAAGGGCCGTACCCAAGCGGAAGTCGACGAGGTCATTGCCTGGCTCACCGGCTACAACGCCGACCAGCTGCGCCGCGTCCTGGAGTCCAGGGTCGACTTTGAGGCATTTTTTGCCCAAGCGCCCTGCCTTCACCCCAACGCCGCGCTGATCCGCGGGGTGGTCTGCGGGGTCCGGGTCGAAGAGGTCGCCGACCCGCTGATGCAGAAGATCCGCTATCTGGACAAGCTGGTCGACGAGCTCGCCAAGGGCAAGAAAATGGCGAGCATTCTGCGCCAGTAGCCTCGCCAGTACCCAAGGCCATTCGTTCGATCGGGGTTGCACCCGGTTCTTGTTCACGGGTCTTGGCTACTCTTATCGCAGCGACTTTCCCGGCAAGTGTCGGGCGCGTCCTGCGGACCGGGCTCTAGTCCGGCCGCGCTGCCGACGCGGCCGGACCGGAGACGTGTTTTTGGCCGCCCAAGGGTCGGAGCAGCCCAAAGGCCGGGCAACGCGGCCAAAAACCCGCCTCCGCCCATGCGGGTAACGATCCCTCGCGCGGCTGGCGGGGTTCTTGCTCCTGGTAGCCCCCCACCCGTCGGCGCGTTGCCTGCCGCCTTGATTGGAAGCTCGACATCGGCTGGTGTTTCGCTCGCTGAAGTTGGCGGCGCAGGTGCGGCGCCATCAGGCCTTTGGCGGCAATTTCGGCGCTCCACAGACAGACTGCTGCGCGAGCTGGATACCGCCTTTCCAGCCCTGGCACTGGCCGAGTGGGGTCGACTTGGATCTCGGTCTGCGATTTGGAGGCATCCTGGTCCGCGCCGCCTAGCGGCCGCGCGTCGCAGGACCGCGCCCTATCGCCCGGCTTGCCAGCCGGTCGACCGAGCCCTCGGGCGCGCCGCGGCTGGGAGGCTTTGGGTGCGCCGGGGTGGTTCAAGCCGCGCGACGCCCGGGGCTCGGCCCTGCGGGTAACGGTCGCTTGCCCGGGGGCTGGCTGGCGTTGGGGTGGGCGAATTCCGTAGCTATCCTGCGGTGTAGACAATGCCTTGGT
>CAIXGW010000019.1 GCA_903919145.1 uncultured Myxococcales bacterium | reverse complement strand
GCTGGCGATTCCGCGGTACATGCTGCTGGGGTCAATGCCGTATCCGCGCACGGAGTAGCACCCGGCCAGGCTGGCGGGGCGGCCCGCCGTGGAGGTAGACATGTAGCGATATCGAGGGCTTGACAAAGCCCTGGGCGGCCGAGACAAAGCCAAAGCCAAAGGGCAAAGGTGGGAGAGCTGGTGTTGGCCAAGCCCTACCCCAGGCTTTGTTAAGACCGCTATGCCAATGGGGTTTCGCCGGCTCCAGGCCCTTTGGCCATGCGCCAGACCCGGTGGACTTGCTTGTTGCGATAGTCAGCCGGGACGGTGCGCTCGGTCATCTCCACGGCGACGCAGCCGGGCAGATCCTGCAGATCGGGGAAGAAGCGCTGGTGATTGCTAGAGAACCACAGGACTCCGCCCGGCCGCAGCACTTCCAGGCAGGTAAGCACCAGGTCGCGGTGGTCGCGCTGCACTTCCCAGGGCGGGGCGTCGGGCCGCGCCGAGAAGCTCGGCGGGTCGCAAAAGATGACATCCCAGCGCTGGCCGTTGCGCAGGGCGAGGCGGAGGAAGTCGCGGGTGTCGGCCCGGACCGTCTCGTGAAAAACCTTGGGTGGCTGCGCATTGCCAAGCTGGTTCTGGTCCAGGCCGTTGCAGGCTAGGTTGTCGCGCAGCCACTGCAGGTAGCGACCGGATGCGTCAACGCTGGTGGTTGCCTTGGCGCCGGCCAGCGCGGCCGCCACGGTGAAGGTGCCCGTATAGCAAAAGAGGTTGAGAAAGGTCCTGTCGACCGCTTCTGCAGCCACCATCTTGCGGGTCTTGCGGTGGTCGTTGAACAGGCCGGTGTCCAGGTAGTCGTCCAGGTTGACCAGTAGGCGCGTCGGCCCTTCGCGTACCTGAATGCGCTGCTCCTGCCGGTCCAGCCGTTCGTAGCGCTCGCCGCGATCGCCGGTGCGGCGGATTTTGCAGTGGAGCCGGTCTGGCGGCACCCCCAGAGCAGCACCCACGGCCTGAGTCATCGCGGGCAGCCACTCGGGCCACTGCTCGGTCAGCGTGCGGGTGTACTCGCCGACCACCACATGCCCGGCGTACCAGTCTACCACGGCGCGGATCTCTGGAATATCCCGATCATACAAACGAAAACAATCGACCGCCTCCCGAGACATGACTCCCTTGAGGCGGTCGAAGGTTTTCTTGACCCGGTTGCCGAGCATTTCAGCTTGGCGCGCAAGCGCTTGAGGCGTCGGCTCGGTACGGGACATCCGCTCTCTTTTCGGCGGCCAGACTTACGCCTGGGCCATCCGCTCGACTTCGGCGACAAAGTCGTCGACCTTCTTCTCAATGCCTTCGCCAAGCTCAAAGCGGACAAAGCGGCGAACCACAATGTTCTCTCCGATCTTGCCGATCTTCTCGCTCAGCAGCTTGCCGACGGTCAGCTTGTCGTCTTTGACGTACACCTGATCCAGGAGGCAGACCTCCGCGTACCAGTTGTTCATCTTGCCTTCGGCGATCTTGGCGCGGATGGCTTCGGGCTTCTTGCCTTCCTTGTCCATCTCGGCGACCTGCGCCTCGTAGATCGAGCGCTGCTGCGCCACCAGGTCAGCCGGAATTTCTTCCTTCTTGACCCAGCGCGGCGACATCGCGGCGATCTGCAGGCACAGGGAGTTCACAAGCTCCTTGAAGTCATCGGTCTTGGCCACGAAGTCCGACTCAGAGTTGACCTCGATCAGCACGCCGGTCTTGCCGTCGTGGTGAATGTAGGTGCCGATCCTGCCTTCGGCGGCCACGCGCCCTGACTTCTTGGCAGCGGAAGCCAGGGACTTCTTCTGCAGAAATTCAATGGACTTGGCGATGTCGCCATTGTTCTCTTCAAGGGCTTTCTTGCAGTCGCCCATCGGGGCGCCGGTGCGCTCGCGCAAGTCTTTGATCTGGGTTGCGGTAACAGCCATGGTTCCCTCCAGCCCGGCCGCCAGCAGTGGGGCAGGAATGGTTAGAGTTGGTGAGATTAGCTCTGGTCAAACCAGAGGATGGCTAGTACCCAAGGCCGCTAGTTCGATCCGGGTTGCCCCTGGTTCTTGCTCACAGGCCTTGGGCACTGCCGCTGGGACATCTTCCACACCGCAATTCCAAGTCCGTTCCACAACCGGGAACGGGCTTGACCTTGCAGTGCTAGGAACCTGAGCCTTTGCTCAGACTTCCTCTTCAATCTCGTCGGCGATCGCGTCGACGTGGCGCGGCTTGACGATCACTTCTACGCGATCGGAAGCGGCGTTGCTGGAGCCGCCTTCGAAGTCGCGGCCCACGTTCTCGCGGCTCATCTGCGCGCCGGTGATGCAGGCATCGGCCGCCGCCTTGACGAACAGGCGGATCGAGCGCATCGCGTCGTCGTTGGCCGGGATGATGTAGTCCACCACGTCTGGATCGGCGTTGGTGTCGCACAGCGCGATGATCGGGATGCCCTTGCGGCGGGCTTCGGCGACGGCGATGTGCTCCTCAACCGGATCGACCACAAAGATCGCGCCCGGCATCGACGGCATGGTGCGCAGACCGCCGATGTTGCGGACCAGCTTCTCGCGCTGCTTGCCAAGGAAGCTGAGTTCCTTCTTGGGCAGGCGGCCAGCCATCTCGGGGCTGAGCATGCGCTCGATCTCGGCTAGCTTCTCGATCGAAGTCTTGAGCGTGCGGAAGTTAGTCAGCGTCCCGCCGAGCCAGCGGTGAGCCACCACCGGCATCTTGGCGCGACCGGCCTCTTCGCGAACGATATCGCGGGCCTGGCGCTTGGTAGCCACAAACAGCACCTGCTCGCCGCGGGCGGTGATGCGCGACAGGAAGTTCTGGGCTTCCTTGAGCAGCTTGGCCGTGCGGCCGAGGTTGAGGATGTAGATGCCGTTGCGGGCGCCGTAGATGTACGGCTTCATCTTGGGGTTCCAGCGGCGGGTCTGGTGGCCGTAGTGGGCGCCGGCTTCTAGCATGTCGCGAACTTGAATGGGTTCCATGGTCTCTCCGTTGGTCCTCCGCCCCCAGCAGCACTGCCCACTGGGGCAGCACGGAGTGCGCGGCTTTGCGGTGATCGCTGGCTTTGGGCCAGGGCGTCTGCAGGCCGTGGTCAGGGCGGGTGATGAGCGAGAAGTTTAGGACTTCTCTTGGGTCTACCTGTTGGCGTTGCCGGTGCCGCACATCGACGCCGTTGCCAAAAGGCGCGCCAGTTTACGCCCGCCACCACCGTGGCGCAAGCGAATTCCTCACTGCAGCCTGGGCCGCGCCTGCTGGAGACCGATGGCCGGCCCCTGCTGGGTCTGGCCGTTGCCGTGTTGGGCTCTCCGGACTTGACATCTGAAAGTGAAAGTCATATTCATGTTCAGGTGCCGGTGTGGCAACAGACCGCACTGGGCCGGGTGAGTGGAGCAGCAGTAGGGGGCGTGAAGATGTACGTCTGTGTTTGCAAGGCAGTTTCTGACAAAGAGCTTCGTCAGATCATCGAGGGTGGCGCTCGCAGCGCGGCCGAGGTTGAGCGCAGCTGCGGAGCTGGCGGCGACTGCGGCAGCTGCGTCGGCGAGATCGAGGAGCTACTGGCTATCCACCAGCTGACCCGCCCGGCGATCTCGGCATGTGGCCGGCACCACCGCGTGGCTGCTGCGGAATTGTCGCTCGCCGCTTGAGGACTTGGGCCGCTGGCCGGGCCCAGCCCTAGACACAGGGCCGGCCTGCTGCAATGCTGCTGCGCCAATTGCCGGCGGAGAACTGAAGATGAAAGGCCATCCCGAGATCGTAGAGCTACTCAACGAAGTGTTGACCGCAGAACTCACTGCAATCAATCAGTACTTCATTCACGCCAAGATGTGTCGCAACTGGGGCTTTGACGGGCTCGCCGCCAAGATCCGCCATGAATCCATTGATGAAATGAAGCACGCGGACCAGCTCATCGACAGGATCCTGTACCTGGATGGGCTGCCCAACCTACAGCGCTACTGGAAGCTGCAGGTGGGCCAGACCGTGGCCGAGCAATTTGCCGCCGACCGCAACCTGGAGATCGAGGCCATTGCCCGCCTGAACCGCGCGGTGGCGGCCTGCGTAGCCCACGCTGACAACGGCACCCGCGAATTGCTCGCCGGCATCCTGGTCTCAGAAGAAGAGCATCTGGACTGGCTTGAGACTCAGATCAGCCTGATGGAACAGGTCGGCAGCCAGAACTACCTGGCCCAGCAGATCGCCAAGTAGCCGTCCTTTTCAGAATCAGTCGCTTGAACTGCCGTCGCGGCGACCCGCCTACCCAGGTTGGGCAGTCTACTCGGGCTGCAGTGTCAGCGTGACCGACTCGCCAAGCACGTGGCAGTCGCCCTTGACCACTTCGATGGCGGTCTGGGTGGCAGAGACGTAGCCTTTCTGCTTGGCCGTGACCGTCCACTTGCCCGGCTGCTCGTAGGCGCCGGCATACACGCACGGATGGCCGACGGCTTGCAGCGTCTCTGTCGTGGTGCCGTCGGTGATCGTCACCGTCGCGACGCAAGAGGCCTCGCCGCCGTCGCCCAGCCGCACGGTGATCGACAAGCCGGCCGCCGCCATGGTGTCGCAACCCACGCCGTCCAGCATGGTCTCGCAGCCCGCTAGGGTCTGCAGGCCAGCTGCCGCCAGGACTGCCCCAAGAGCCCATCGACTCCATCGCGACTGCGGCGCCGCCGTCCATCCGCCACGGCAGGCTTGGCTGGCCAAAGGGCTGGGCAAGGGCTGCCAAGGCATTGTTGCTGGCCCCAAAGCACCACAGGCCAAGGCCGCATTGGATTGCAGGCGGGCGGGGGCTCGATGGGCCAAAGCTGCCCTCAGCCAAAGAGCGCCGCTGCGTGGGCCCAAAGATGGCGACAGCCGGTGCTCACCAACTTTCACAATTCAATCTCCTCGCCTTCTCGCGAGGCCATGACTGGCAGGCTGGACACGTCGCGCAGGCGCCGGACCATCTCCTCCAAGCGGTCATCGGTGCAGCGCGGGCCGTAGTGGCTGAGGCACAAGCGTTTTGCCTTGGCGCCATGGGCTACTGCTAGCGCCTTGTGCGCCACCGCGCCGCCCCTCCGGCTTGACCACTCACCAGGATCGCGCCAGGTGGCGATGTGGACCAGCAAGTCGGCGTCCCGGGCAATGGCCAGCACCGACTCCGCAAGCGGCCCATCGGGATGATCAACGGCGGTCAGGAATGCCAGCACTTTGCCGTCGGCTTCGATCCGCCAGCCCACGCCAGTGTCGTTACCATGGGGTACGCGCCGGCCGGCGATCTGAAAGCCATTGTTCTCAAATGGGGTGCTTGGCAGGTCGCGGATTCCAATCGTAGCAGACAGGTTGTCGATGCTGTTGATGGGGCAGACGTGGGGATCGAACAGCGCATCCAGCACCCGCCGCAGACCCACGGGCGCCGCGCCGTACAGATCCAGGCGGTTGCCGGGCACAAAGGCGGGGATGAAGAACGGCAGCGCGCCGGTGTGATCGAGGTGGGTATCGGTCAGCAAAATGGGCAGCTGGCCGGCGCCGCGACCAAAGGCCTCTCCCATCAGTGCCCGGCCCAGCCCTACGGCGCCGGTGCCGACGTCAACGAGCAGAGGCTGGCCCGCGGCGTTGCGGACCTCGCAGGCTGCGGTATTGCCGCCGTAGCGAGCAAATTCGGCGCCTGGCGTGGGATAGAACCCGCGCACCCCCCAGAAACGCAGCTTCATGTGCCACCCCGCACCGGCAGCGTCATGCCTTCTCTGGCCGTGACGACCTCCATACCCAGCTGTGCACCTAGGGCGCGGTACTGCTCGGCAATTCCGTCCATCTGGTCGTCGGTGTGGTTGGGCGCGTGGTGGAACAGCACCAGGCAGCGGACGTCCTGTCCAGCGCAGACTTGCAGCGCCTGGTCCGGCGTCGAGTGGCCAAAGTGCGGAAAGCGCTCGTATTCTTCAGGAGTGTAGTGGGTGTCGTAGATCACGGTGTCGCAGCCGCGGATCGCCTCGACCAGGCCGCTGCGCAGCTTCTGCAGGGCGCGCCGATCGGCGGTGCTCAGCGGCTCTGGGCCGCGCAGAAAGTGCTTTTTGTGCAGAACCTGAAAAAACGGCGCCGTGTCACAGACGTAGGCACAGCTGGTGCCGTCGGCCTCGATGCGGTAACCCATCGCGCCAAAGGGGTGATTGAGGCGGAAGGGCCTGACGCGGAAGGCTGAAGCGCCAAAGCGTCGGCCGGCATGGACCTCGTGAAAGTCCAAGCGTGCCGCCCACTCATCCATCGAGACCGGAAAAAATTCGTGGCGGGCCACGCGCCGCAGCACCTCGGGCAACTTCGCCACGTCAGAGCGCAAGGCGTGCAGCGACACCTGGGTGCCCTGCTGGTAGATCGGCGCAAAGAAGGGCAAGCCTTGGATGTGGTCCCAGTGCAGGTGCGACAACAGCAGGTGGAAATTGCCCAACTGCTCGCCATTTTGGACCAATTGTTCGCCCAGGCGGACCAGGCCGGTCCCGGCATCGACGATGATGCGCTCGCCAGCGTTGGTGCGGATCTCTACACACGAAGTGTTGCCGCCATAGCGGCTGGTTTCCGGCCCCGGAACGGGATAGCTGCCACGTACTCCCCAGAAGACCGCTTGCACCTTGGCAACTCCGCTCTGCCTTGGCCAGACCCAAGGTAGTAGCGCAAACTGTAGCTTCAGGTGCCCAGGAGTGCAAGAATCGGGCTCCCTTGGCCAGCCCTGATCGATAGTCTGCCCGAGCAGACCCGCCCGCCCCACCTCGCGCGCACCGCGTTGGCGCAGCCAGCAATAGCCCAGTCTTCGGCCGTGGAATTGCCGATCCGGTCGAGCTTGGGCGATTGCGGGCACTGGTCCGCCGAGGTTCTCGGCATTTCTGGTTCCTGGTTGGACTGCGGTGACGCCAGTGATCTTTCAGGAGGTCGAGAGTTGTAGCTTTGCCCAGGCACCGCAGGCGTGCGTGCCTATCCGGTTCCATGCGACGGCGAGGGGTCCAAGCCGTTTGTGCAGGTCCCGCAGGGCGTCGCGGATCCGTTCGGCCAGGTCGGCCCACGGCCGAGGACTGGCTTTGCCCGTGGCGCTGATGACCTGGACGTGACTTTTCCGGAGGTGCTGCAGCATGTTGTAGGCAATCATGCGCAGCACACCCAGCACCAGGATCGACTTGTTTTGAGTGCTCCAAGCCCTGTCGTCTTCGCCGAACTGGATGTCAAAGGTCCAGTTGCAGTCCCAAAAAACCGGCACAGCGATCGACCAGTGCCGGCGCACAAGCACCAGCAGATGCTCGGGATGGAGCATCCCAGTCGTCGCATTGGTCACAAAATAGCGCAGTTCCGTCTCGGTCTTCCCAGCAGGGTTGCCGTCCTCGTCGGTCTCGCTCCAGGTCTGTTCGACTACCACCACTTGACGCAGATTTGTCCAGCCATTCCAGCCATCCAGCGCCTGCGAGCGCCAAAGGCGACGGCGGAGAACACCACCTTTGTGCGCCTGCCACGGCGTCACCGCCAGGGGCTGCGAGCGGCGCCGCTCGATGTTCAGCACGCGCACCACTTCATCGTGCAAGTCGGGCTTGTTGGCCTTGAGCCCGGCAAATACGCCAATACCCTGAGCATCCAAGTCCAGGTACACCTCTTTGGACCACAGGCCGGCGTCGAGCGTGGCGTTGGACACCAAGTCGCCGTACTGCGACCGCAGCGACGCGATGAACGGCATCAGATTAGTGATCTCCCCAGTATGCTTGAGTTTCTCTTGATTGGTCTCGGTACTTTCGCGTGGCCCCATCGCCCACTACCTCAGGGCCGGTCGGCCAACTGCCGACACCAGGGATGCCCGCAAGTACCCTACCTTCCAGTAGACCCGGTCGTCTTCGACCGCCTTTTGGCCGAGGCCACCGCAATGATGATCCAGCGTGGAGTACTTGCCGTCGATCGCAGTCCAGTGCTGGTTCAGCCCGCTTGGCTTGAACTGACCGCGTCGTATGGCATCTTTGTTTGAGCGGACAAGGAGTTCGTCAAAGACGTGCTCGTCGCAGAGCTTGAGCATGTGGCCCAGCGCGCCGTCGCTGATGCCGGTACCGTCCCGGCCGAGGCCGAGTTCGGCAGACAGTGTCTCCACGCGGCGCAAGCTGGTGCGCAGGCACAATAGACCTACGAGTAGTGCCAGGGCGTCGTCGCCGAAATCGTGGCGCAAACCCTGCCGCTTTCGCGGATCCAGGACCGTCCCAACCACCAGCGCCTTGAGGCGCGGCAGGCGCTTGGCCACAATTTTCTCGACACGTTTGGCGACCTGATGCACGTTTTTCAAGGAGCGCTGTCCTCTGGTCCGATTGGGACCCCGCGGACGGTCCGCGGGGTGGTGTTGCAACCACCATGATGCCCCCAGGACAGTGCTCTTCAATTTTCTTTCACTTTCCGGGCTTCTTGGACTTTGGGGCAGGTCTGCTCCCTTGGCACGGTTGCTGGTGCAGGCGCCAGGGTCGGCCGTCGGCGCGCCGGGGTGGCGTCAAGCCATGGGATTGGGAGGTGGGCGTGGCGGCAAGAGGGGCAGCCTGGGTGGTGCTGGCGGCCGTGCTGTGGTCTTCAGGCGGGTTGGTCATCAAGTGGGCCCCGCTGCCCGGACTGGCGGTGGCGGGAGGGCGGGCTGTAGTCACTGCGTTGTTCTACCTGGTCGTGCTGCGACCGTCGCTGCGGCGGGCCAGTTGGGCGACGGCGATCTGCTATGCTGGCATGATCCTGACCTTTGTCACGGCGACCAAGCAGACCACGGCGGCCAGCGCGATCTTCTTGCAGTACACGGGGACCGCCTGGGTGTTGGTGGCCGGCCCGCGGCTGCTCGGCGAGCCCCTGCGGCGGGCTGACTGGGTGGCGGCTCTGGCGGGGCTGGCCGCGATGGCCCTGTGCCTGCTGGACGGCAGCGCGGGCAGCCACTGGCAGGGCAATGTCCTTGGCGCAGTCTCTGGCGTGTTCTTTGCCGGCACCGTGCTGACCATGCGCCGCGACGCCCGCCCGGGGTCGCCCTACGACGCTCAGGCATCGACCACCCTAGGCAACCTGCTGGCGGCCGCCGTGGCGTTGCCGTTTTGCACTGGCGACTTGGACGCGATGCTGCAGCCAGGTGCGGCCGCGGCGCTCCTCTACTTGGGCATTGCGCAGATGGGCGTTGCCTATCTGGCGTTTCTGCGCGGGCTGCGAGTGGTGCCGGCCGCCACGGCCAGCCTGCTGGCTTTGGCTGAGCCGGCGCTGTCGCCGCTGTGGGTGCTGCTGGGCACCGGCGAGAGGCCGGGCCCCTGGACGCTGGCGGGCGGCGCGCTGGTGCTGCTGGCCCTGGTGGGCCAGACCCTGTGGACCCGCCGGCTCGGTGCGGCGACACCGGCATGACAGTTTGGTGACGTGCTCCTGCAGGATCCAGACCGCCTTTGAGCGCCTCGGTTTGACTTGCGGCCGGCTTAGGCGCAAATTTCGCGCCGCCGTGCGGGCGTCGATGCCGCGCGGCGTCTCCCTCGGCCTCCGGTAGCGGCCCGTCTGATCGGCCGCACGCTCCCGCAACAAGTGTTCATGGGAACACGGATTCTCGCGGATCTGCCGGCCGGCCCCTGCCTGTGAGGAGCGCCATGCTCATCGCCATCCCGCTCGAGTCGCACCCCGCAGAACGCCGGGTCGCGGCCAGCCCGGATAGTGTCAAAAAGCTCATCAAACTTGGGTTTTCTGTCTCTATCGAATCCGGCGCTGGCGTCCAGGCCTGCTACACCGACGCAGCGTTTGCCGCAGCAGGAGCGACCATCGTCGCCGATCCGCGCCAACTCTACGCCGCCGCGGACCTCTTGCTCAAAGTCCGCCCTCCCCACGATCGCCCGCAATTGGAACATGAAGTCGATATGTTGCGTGCGGGCGCTACGGTGATCAGCTTTCTGTGGCCGGCCCGCTCCCACGAGTTGATCGACCGGATGAAGGCCAAGCAGATCACCGCGCTGGCCATGGACCAGGTGCCGCGCATCTCGCGCGCCCAGAAGCTCGACGCCTTGTCTTCCATGGCCAACATCGCCGGCTATCGGGCGGTCATCCTGGCGGCAGAGCACTTTGGTTCGTTCTTCTGCGGTCAGATGACAGCCGCCGGCAAAGTAGCTCCGGCCAAAGTCTTGGTGATTGGCGCTGGCGTGGCCGGCCTGGCAGCGCTGGGAGCAGCCAAGGGGCTGGGCGCCGTGGCGCGGGCCTTTGACACCCGCCCGGCCGTTCGCGATCAGGTCAAGTCGATGGGCGCCGAGTTCCTGGAAGTGACCATCGAAGAAGACGGAGAGGGCGGCGGCGGCTATGCCAAGGAAATGTCGCCGGCTTTCATCGCCGCCGAGATGGAGCTGTTCCGCAAGCAGGCCAAAGAGGTCGACATTGTCATCACCACGGCACTGATTCCGGGCAAGCCGGCGCCCAAGCTGTGGCTCAAAGACATGGTCGAGCTGATGAAGCCGGGCTCGGTCATCGTCGATCTGGCGGCCGAGACCGGGGGCAATTGCGACCTCACCCTGGCCGATCAAGTGGTGATTCACCAGGGCGTGGCCATCCTTGGCCCGACCGACCTGCCCAGCCAGCTGGCCACCACCGCCAGCCAGCTCTATGCGCAAAACCTGGTGCACCTGCTCACCGACATCGGTGGCGCCAAGGTTCAGGACCCAGAACAGAAAGACTTTGTGCTCAACATGGAGGACGAAGTGGTGCGCGGCTGCACCGTGCTGCACCGCGGCCAGCTCATCTGGCCGGCTCCGATCAAGCCGCAGCCGGCCGCGCCCAAGCCGCCCGCCGCTGCCCAGTCAACAGCAGCAAGCGTTAGCAGCCACGGTCGCGGAGCTCCCCCGCCCAAGGCCTCGGGGTCCGCGTCCAAGGCGCTGGCCACCTGGCTGTCCGTGGCGGTGTTGGTGGCGGCCTACCTGCTGTTCAAGGACAGCACGGACAGCGGTGCCCAGCTATTTGCCCAGCAGATGACCGTGTTTGCGCTGTCCTGCTTTGTCGGCTTTCAGGTGATTTGGAGCGTGGCGCCGGCCCTGCACACCCCGCTGATGAGTGTGACCAACGCCATCTCCGGCATCATCGTCGTTGGCGGCATCCTGCACCTGAAGGGCGATTTGACCAGCCCGGCTGCGCTGTTGGCGCTGGCCGCCGTGCTGTTCGCCACGATTAACATCGGCGGTGGCTTTCTGGTCACCCGCCGCATGTTGCGCATGTTCCGCAAGTAGCTCAGCCAGACAGAGGAGCCCCGAATGGAAACCTTTTTGAACCTGGCCTGGGTGGTCGCCGGCATCCTGTTTATCAGCTCGCTGCGCGGGCTGGCCAACCAGGAGACCGCGCGGCGCGGCAATGGCTACGGCGTCACCGGCATGATTTTGGCGATTGCCGCGATCCTGCTGTCGGGCACGGCCCAGCACCTGGGGCCCCTGGTCGGTACCCTGCTGGTCGGCGCCCTCATCGGCGGCACCATGGCGCAGCGGGTCGCGATGACTTCGATGCCCGAAATGGTTGCCATTCTGCACAGCTTTGTGGGTCTGGCCGCAGTGCTGGTGGGCTACGCGGCCTATCTGGACCCGCCCAACGGCCACGGCGGCATTGCCTACAACATCGAGATCTGGCTGGATGTTCTGATCGGCGCCATTACCTTTACTGGCTCCATTGTGGCGTTCTTGAAGCTCAAGGGCAGCCTGTCTGGCAAGCCGCTGCTGCTGCCCGGTCGCCACGCCCTGAACCTGGTGGTCATCCTGGTCTCGCTGGGGCTGGTAGTGCCCTTTGCTGGCGCGGAAGGCAGCCTGGGCATCCCTTGGCTGATGATCATGACGGTTCTGGCCGGTCTGCAGGGCGTGCACCTGGTGGCGGCGATTGGCGGCGCCGACATGCCGGTCGTGGTCTCGATGCTCAACAGCTATTCAGGCTGGACGGCGTCGGCCGCGGGCTTCATGCTGGGCAACAACCTGCTGATCATCACTGGCGCGCTGGTGGGTTCCTCTGGCGCCATCCTCTCTTACATCATGTGCAAGGCGATGAACCGCAGCCTTGTCAGCGTCATCTTTGGCGGCTTTGGCGCCGACCCGGCCCCCGGCAGTGCCAGTGCCGCGCCGCAGCAGCCCCAGGGCGAAGTCGTAGCGACCGACATTGCCGAGCTGGCCGACGAGCTGCGCGATGCCAAGGAAGTCATCATTGTGCCGGGCTATGGCATGGCCGTGGCCCGCGCCCAGCACGCCGTCCGCCAGCTGACCGACCTGCTCCGCTCCAAGGGCTGCAACACTCGCTTTGCCATCCACCCGGTGGCGGGGCGTCTGCCGGGCCACATGAACGTGCTGCTGGCCGAGGCAAGCGTGCCCTACGACATTGTGCTGGAAATGGATGAAATCAACCAAGATTTTGCCAAGACCGACGTGGTGCTCATCATTGGTGCCAATGACATTGTCAATCCCGGCGCCCAGACCGACGCCTCCAGCCCCATCTACGGAATGCCGGTGCTGGAAGTCTGGAAGTCCAAGCGCACCGTGGTCCTCAAGCGCTCGCGCTCATCTGGCTACGCCGGTGTGGACAATCCGCTGTTCTATCTGGAGAATAACCGCATGCTCTTTGCCGACGCCCGCGAAGGCATGGAGAAGCTGGTCGCTGCGCTGCAATAGCTGCAGGGTCTCCTCGCTTGCCCGGCAAAACCAGCCCGCCCAGCCAATTTCGCCTACCCAGGGCTTTGGTAATCTCATGAAATTACAGGTAAATATCTCCTGGGGTCGCTGGCTGGTGGGCGCGGCGCTACTGGGCTCCTGCGCCAGTGCTTCGCCGACGCCCGCCGCGTCCCAAGGCGACGCTGCTGCTGCGATCGACTCCGGAGCCGATGCCGCTGGCGGAGCGGATGCAGCCAGCGCGGCAGACGTCGCCTCCGGGCCTGACGGGGCAGCCGCCGCCGATGCTGCCGCAGCCGACGCCGCCGGGGTCGATGCTGGAGGCGCAGATGCGGCTGGCGACGGCAGCGCTGGCGGGCCCTCCAAGAGCACCGCCTGGGGGCCGATTGCCGGCAGCTGCGGCGTGATGGCACCGGAGCTCAAGAGCGGAGCCCCCAGCTTCCTGGTCAACGCCTGGAAGTTTGACAAGAGCGGTCCCTTTGATCCGCTGCCCCTGCGCAGTGGCGCCAAGAAGCGCTATGACGGGCCCAACGCCGGAGGATCTTCCAAGTGCTCGGAAGTCATGAGTATGCAGCTGCTGCACGAGTGCGATGGCGCGGTCACCCTCAAGCCTGAGGTCGAAATCACCTACGATTTTCAGGGCTCGATCACCGATTGGCTGGCGGATTTTGGCGGCGTCAAGATCGGCGTCTCGGTCACCCGCGCCTACAAGGGCCCAACCGTCACCACCTACACCCTGGCCGATGCCGACGCGCTGTTGACCAAGAAGCTCAAGGGCATCCTTGAGGCCAGCAGCAACGTCAGCGCGGCCGACAAGTGGCAAAAGCAGATCCTGCACGTCTGGACCCTGCGCCCAGACTGGGTGCCGATCCTCAAGCAAAGCTGGGACAAGCTGGATGCCGCCATCAAGGCGGACACCGTTGTCCTGGTCACCGTAGAAGAGGGCAGCGACTCCGTCGTCAAGGACACCTGCCAGTAGCGCGGGCCGGTCGATGCGGCGGCGGGCGACTGTCAGGGCTCCTCTGCCAGCAGCAAATAGGGCTCGGCCCATTCGGGACCGCCCTGGCGCCACAGCCTCAGGCCGAAGTCGCCGCCAAGGACCAGCAGAGACAGCCCAGCCGCCGAGTCCTCTACTGCCACTTGCAGGGCTGCCCGGCGCCGTCCATCGCTGCCTACCGCTTGGACCAAGAACAGGCCATCGGGTCCCTCGTCGGGCGCGTAGTAGACCTCTGTCACTTCAGTCGCAGCGCCAGCCTGCTTCCAGCGACCGCAGAAGCCGGCGGGCAGGGCGGGATGCGGGGCCACGGTGACTTCAACAAAGCTGGCGGTCACGGCATCTCCACGGGGCGCAGCGGTGCGGCCACCCAAGGGCTGGAAAACAAATGGTTCAGAAGGTCGCAGCTAGGGCCAGACCCCTGGCGCCGTCTTGGCCGGCCCACGGAGACAGCTGCGGAACAGGCAGACCCTGCAGGTGCCTTTCTAGCCAACCCGCGGTTCTCTTGACGATCGGCTTGGCGTGGGTGAAGTAAGACAGGCCATAGCCGGTGGCGCTGCCGAGCAGCCCTGCGGTCAGGTAGGGGGTCGTGCCGTCAAAGTCGCCAATCAGGTAGGTCAGGCCCGCCGCCAGCAGGCCGCCGGTGACGGTGCCCAGGTCTACCAGCAGAGACTGCCCGACGCTGAAGTCCTGATCATGGCCCAGAAAATCGCCCAGGACCACGCCGGCAATCGAGCCGGTCACGGCAATGCTGGAGATGTAGCGCTCGCCGGTCTGGCTGTCCATCAGGCCCAGCCAGTCGCTGAGGGTAACGCCGGCAAAGCCGCCCACCAGGCCAGACATGCGCAAGAACTCGGCATCACCCCAAGTCATTTGGCGCTCATCGCGGTAGAACTCGCCCGCCGCAAAGCCCAGCGCCGCGCCGGCCAGGGCCGTGCCAGTCACGGTGTGCTGCGTCTGGTTGCCGCCGGCTTCCCAGCTGGCGGTAGCGGCATAGCCGGCCAGCCAGACGGCGCCAAAATCCGCGCCGACTCCCAACAGGTGGGCATCGCCGGCAGAGAGCCCGGCGCTGTGGCCGTACCAGGTCGCCGCGACCATCTCCGCCGCAGACAGGGCCATGGCCGAGCCAATCGACTGATCGGTGGTGGGATTGTCGGTCAATGCCAGGGCCAACAGAGCGCCGTGGGCAGCGCCGCGGGTGGCTCCAGAGAAGGCCAGATTGGCCATGCCCCAGCTGACCGGTGCGTCCGCCGTCACAAAATACGGCACCAAGAAGCTGGCTCCAGCGGTGACCATGAACAGACCGATGGTGGCGCGATCATCCTCGATATCCAAAATTTCAGGGATACCGGCGCCGTAGAGAATGAGCCCGGCCGCTGTGGAGGTGGCCAACAGTGCTGTGCGCCCTTCTTGGCGGTCGCTGGGCACGGCGGCCTGCTCCTTGGCGAGGCGAGCGCGCTGCAGGCGGCCTAGCAGGTTTCTGGCCTGGGCGGCGCGCTGGGGATCGCCAGGATCGGCGGCCAGCTCGCCAAGAACTTCTTCAGCTTTGACGATTTCGCCCTCCACCAGCAAGCGCACCGCGACGTCAAACTTGTCTTGGGTCACCGGGCCCGCAGAACCTGCGACTTCACTTGGCGTCAGTGCCTCAGCGGCGGGCACCGGCCTTTCCTCGGCGGCCGCCACACTTGCCGCCAGCAACAGGCCAGCGGCGAGCAGGTAGCAAACCGTCCTCCCTGCGCCGTTCTGCCATCTCAAAGAGGAGGATTTCATCGCGACCCCAAATTTTGCCGTCCAGGGCACCTGAAAGATACGCTGAACGTCGCCACGCGCAATGGATGCGGGCCACAGGTCACACCTTCTGGGCCCAGGCCATGCCGTAACTCGCGCCGCTGCGACCCCTGCCTTGCTGCGGGCACTCGCGCTGGCAGGCCGCGGACCCGGTGGCGATTGTTGAACCGCGCCAAAGGGCTACAGCGGGGGCTTGTCAGTCGCGCGCGTTGCCCGCAGAGTACGCTCCACAGGGGGCTCGGATGTTCCAATTAGGCTCGGCACGCAAGTCTTCGGCTCGCCTGGATGCCCAGCTGTTTGGCCAGGTGCAGGCGTGGGTGTTGCCGCTGTCTCTGCCTTCAGCAGTGGCAGAAGCACTGTTGCCGCCGGGCTTTGAGCTCGCCGCCCAGCGCTGGACGCCGCCGGGCCAGCATCCCCTGCTGCTGGTGGCCCAGCGCCTGACCGAGGTCAACCTGCGGGTCGAGGCCAAGGCGCTGCCGCGGGTGCCCTTTGTCGACCTGAGCTACAACGAGTTTGCCCTGACGATTCCCTATGTGCGGCGCACCATTGCCAGGCCCGGGCTGGTGCTTGAGCGGCTGCTGGCTTACACGCCGCTGTCCGTTGTCGACCACGCTTTGCCAGCTGTCAGCGGCCTGCTGGCCGGCTTCTCGCAGCAGGTGCGGCGCTGTCGGTTGGATGAGTTTGGCGCGGAAGTGCGCGGGCTGTCTGGAGAGGCCATGCAGATGGCCATCCAGGTCGAGCCGGCGGGAGACTGGCTGCCCAGCTCCGAGCTGATGGGCGCGCGGCTGCTAGGCGAGGCGATGATGCTGACCCAGCTCGGGCCATCGCCCACCGGGGGGCTGCAGGTCTCTGACTGGTGCTTGGAGCGCAGCACGGCCCAGCTGCAAGCGATTCGCGCTACGGTCGATCTGGGTGAACTGGGCCTGCCCGGGCTGCCGCGCGGCCGGCACTTGGTTGCGCCGCTGCAGCCGGGAGAAGTCGGCGGGCTGGCCGTCAGAGGCAAGTGGCACACAGGCCTGCCGCGCAGCCTGGGCGACGTGGCGTTGGAGTCCGAGCGGGTCTCGTGGTCCCACGCCCACCGCCCGACCGACGTGGTCAAAGAACTGCAGCTTCGAGTAGATGGGGCGCAGGCCGCGGGTTCGCCGCTGGGGTTTTTTGCGGTGTGGTTCCTGCGCTTGGTGCGGCGGGTGCTGGCCGACTGCGATCGCGGTGCCTATGCCGACCCGCGCGCCATCGGCAGGATTTTGGGTGGTCTGTGCGACCGCTACGTGGACGCCGTGCGCACCGCCGAGGCCGGCTTCCGCCCCAGCCAGCCGTGGCAGGTGGCGCTGCAGGCGAGCCAGGACGGGCGGCTGCTGTCGCTGCAGCACCTGGCGCTGGCGCTCAATGCCCACTGGGGCATGGACCTGGGACTGGTGGTGGCCGACAGTGTGCGCGCCGACTACCTGCCGCAGTTCCGCGCCGATCTCGACCGACTTTTGGACAGCGGCGAAGCGGAGCTGTTCGAAGTCAGCGCCAAGCTGCAAGCGGCCTCTCCGCCGCTGGCCGGCGCCGAGCCTTGGGGGCCGGCCGCCCAGGGGCCAGCGCGGCTGTCTCTGGCCAATTTGCGCTCGGCAGCTTGGGAAACCGCCACTCAGCTGGCCGCGCTGTCTCCCGAGCACCGCGTGGGGCCGCTGGCTGCTCTGGAGTGGCAGGTGGCTCGGCGCGCCGATCAGCTGGAGAGCTACGGCGCCTTGTCGGCCGCCGAGCAGCGCCAAGCCCTACAGGCAGAGAGTGGCCGCATCGCCGAGCTGCTGGCTACCGCGCGCACTTAGGTTGTTGTCGGGGTCGCCTTGGGCGCGCAGCCCGCCATGGCCGTCCTTGCAGTCGCCGGCAGGAAACGACCCTTGACCGCAATGGCTGGCTTCAGAGCCGTGGGCCAGCAAGACGCTTGGCGGCAGGGCTCTGCGCACAGAGATCCAAGCAAGGTCGCAAAGGCTGGACTCAGACTTCGAGGATCTCGGTCTCTTTGTCGACCAGAATTTGCTCAATGCGCTTGATCGCCAGGTCCGTCAGGTCCTGGACCTTCTTCTTGCCGCGCAGCAGGTCGTCTTCTGGAAAATCATCTAGCGACTCCAGTAGATCCATCGCATCGCGCCTGGCATTGCGGGCAGAGACCTTGGCCTCTTCAGACAGGTGCTTGGCCAGCTTGACCATTTCGCGGCGGCGGTCGCCGGTCATGGGCGGAATCGGCACCAGCACAACGTCGCCGCGGTTGCTGGGCGTCACTCCCAAGTTGGCCTGCAATATGGCCTTTTCGATGGGGCCGCACATGTTGCGCTCCCAAGGCTTGACCTGCAACATCCGCGCATCGACGACACTGACGGTAGCTACCTGATTCAGAATCGTTTCTTGGCCGTAGTACTCCAGGCGCACGCCGTCAAGCAGGTTGGTGCTGGCGCGGCCGGTGCGCAGCTTGGCCGTCTCGCGCTTGAACGCCTCCGTGGAGTTGTGAAGGCTTGCCTGCAGATCTTCAAAGATTTCCTGTTCCATCGCTTACCTCCCCGTGAACCTTCAGCTTTCGCTGGGCCTTCCTTCAGCCCTGCCCCTGTCTTCCGTGTGCCACCGGCGGCTTCGACCTGGCGCTCCGATCGGCCTGTACTCAGCTTGAATCAGGCGGTGACCAGGGTGCCGACCCGCTCGCCCTGGACCACCCGCAGGATGTTGCCCTCTTGGTGCATGTCGAACACGACGATCGGCAACTTGTTGTCCATGCACAGCGACAATGCGGTCGAGTCCATCACTTGCAGGCGCCGCTGCAGGGCGTCCATGTGGGTGATGGTATCAAAGCGCTTGGCGGTTGGCACTTTGCGCGGGTCAGCGTCGTAGATGCCGTCTACCTTGGTGGCTTTGAGGATCACCTCGGCGCCGATCTCCGCCGCACGCAGCGCCGCAGCCGTGTCGGTCGAGAAGTACGGGTTGCCGGTGCCGCAGGCAAAGATCACCACCCGGCCTTTCTCCAGGTGGCGCACGGCCTTGCGGCGGATGTACGGCTCGGCGATCTGCTGCATGGCAATGGCGGACTGCACGCGGGTCTGCACCCCCATCTTCTCCAGGGCGTCTTGCAGGGCCAGGCAGTTCATGGCCGTGGCCAGCATGCCCATGTAGTCGGCGGTCGAGCGGTCCATACCAGCGGATGCACCGGCCACGCCGCGAAAGACGTTGCCACCGCCGATCACGACCGACAGTTGGACGCCGAGCGCAGCTACTGCCTTGCATTCGCTGGCGATCTGCTGGAGCGTCGCCGGGTCGATGCCGTAGCCGCGGTCGCCTGCCAGGGCCTCGCCGCTGAGCTTGAGCAGGACCCGCTGGTAGCCGGGCAAGGGGTCTTGATTGGCGGCCATGGTCCCTCGCGCCAGCCAATGAAGGCCGGGCGGCAAGCGTTTACACCCTTTGGGCCCATGGAGGCAAGACAACGGCCGCGGCGTGCGACATTGCTGTGGCGTTTTCAGGGCCGGTCAGAGGTGCAATACTGGCTGGCAACGCGCAGCGCGGGGCTGCGGCGGCGGAGCAAGCGCGTGCGGGCAGTCGTTCAGAGAGTCGGGCAGGCGCGTGTCGAGGTCGGCGGTGCGGTGGTGGGTGCCATCGACCGCGGACTGCTGGTGCTGCTGTCCGTAGGCCAGGACGACGGTCCGGGCGATCTGCTGCTGATGGCAGACAAGCTGTCTGGCCTGCGGATCTTTGCCGATGCCGCTGGCAAGATGAACCTGGACGTGCGCCAGATCGGCGGGCAGATTCTGCTGGTCAGCCAGTTTACCCTGCACGGCGATGCCCGGCGCGGCAAGCGTCCGTCCTTCACCGCGGCAATGGCGCCCGAGCCAGCGGCAGCGCTGGTTCAGCAGGTGGCGGTGGCGCTGCAAGGTCTGGAAATCCCCGTTCAGCAAGGGGTGTTTGGTGCTGACATGCAGGTGCATCTGGTCAACGACGGCCCGGTGACCCTGCTGCTGGACACCAAGAAGCTGTTCTGATGTGCACCCCCTATCCTCAAGATCTGGGGCCTCCAAATTGAGTTTTGCCAGAGACTTCGCGCCACTTGGCCTGAGGGGTCACCATGAGAGAGATTCGTCACATTGCGGTCAACGCCCAGGACGGCACCCAGCTGATGGCCTACGACTGCGGCCCCAGCGGACCCGGTCCCCACGGGCCCACCCTGATCCTGGCCAACGGCCTGGGCGGCAACATCGATGCGTGGGCGTACTTCACCGACTTCTTTGGCAAGCACCACCGAATCGTGTCTTGGGATTACCGCGGGTTGTACCGGTCCGGCGCCGCCGCTGCCAGCGACTACACCATCAGCACCCACGCCGATGACGGCATCGCGGTGCTTCGCGCTCTGGACGTGGCCGAGGGAATCTGGGTCGGCTGGTCGATGGGCGTGCAGGTCAGCTTTGAGGTCGTGCGGCGCCACGCCAATTACGTCAAGGGCCTGGTCCTGATCAACGGCACCTATGGCCGACCGCTGGCGACCGCCTTTGCCCCGTTGCTCAAGCAGTCGCCGCTCAAGCCCATGATTCCGGCGATCTTGCGCGCCCTGGAAGCCGTGGCCTACCTGGCCGAGCCGGCCCAGCCCTATGCCCAGAAGGTGGTCAGGCTCAAGGCCTCTCTCAAGGTCCTGCAGGCCCTGGGCATGGTCAGCAATACCTTGGATCAGCGCATGTTTACCGAGCTGGCCATCCAGGTGGCCGGCCTGAACATGCCGCGCTACATGGCGATCCTCAACTCGCTGGGCGACCACTGCGCCGAGGCGATTCTGCCGCAGATCGACCGGCCAACGCTGGTGATTTCCGGCGACCGCGACCTTTTCACTCCGGTCGACCTGGCCCGCGAGATGGTTCGGCGCATCCCCGAGGCCGAGCTGTTGGTCATCCCGTCTGGCACCCACTACACGCCGCTAGAGTTTCCTGAGCTGATTCACCTGCGCGTGCAGAAATTCATTCGCGATCGCTTGGGCTTTGACGTGGGTCCCCCCGCTCCTCCAGCGCCGGTCGGCTCCGCGCCGGCGGTCCAATAGCTACCGGCCATGGCTGAGCCCGCCGCCCCGCCGCCGCCGTTCTTGTCCGAGGTCGCGGCTGAGCCAGCGCCCAGCCTCCTGCCCGGCCGTGAGTCCGAACTCCTTCAGGTCGAAGCATTTTTGACCGGCCCTCCGGGGCAGGTGCTGGTGATCCAGGGCCCGCCGGGCAGCGGTCGGCGGACGCTGGCGCGCACCGCGCTGGCTCGGCGGCTGGGCGACCACCAAGCGGATCTGTCTAGAGGTCGGCCGCAGGGCTGGATCTGGTGGGACGCGCGGCCGCTGCGCCGTCGCCCACAGCTGCGCAGCTTGGCCCAGCGCTGGGGCTGGGACCGCGCGGCGCCACCAACGGCCGAGCAGGCGCTGCAGCAGCTGGCGATGCTGGACAACTTTGCGATCACCCTGGTCATCGCCGGCTCTGATCCGGCCGACTGGCTGGCCGGCGAGCTGCCGCTGGCCCGCGGTCAGGCGCGCACCGTGGTCCTGGCCGATCCGGGGCCGCTGCCGCCCCAGCTGTGCCAGCCCGGCGATCAGCTGGTGTCGCTGCTGCCGCTGCCAGACTCCGATTGCTTGGAGATCCTCAGTGATCACAAAGATCTCTTGGCGCTGGGCCTGCAGCCTGAGCGGTTGGCGGCGGCGCTGGGCGGCTGGCCGTGGTTGCTGCGGTTGGCGGCGGCCCAGGTGCCGCTGGTCGCCGAGCAGGAGGGCGCGGCGGGGCTGGCGACGTGGCAGCGGCGGCTGCTGGGTGACCCCCAGGCTGCCGCAGATTACCTGCTAGAATCAGCCTTTGTGCGCCTGTCTGCCCCAGCCCGGGCGATGGCGCTGGCGATCGCGGCGGCAGGCGGCGAGCATCATCCGCAGTGGGTCGATGCGCCGCTCGGCCGTGCGCTGGCCAATGACGCGGTGGCCGAGTTGAGCCGCCACGGCTGGCTGCAGGCCGACGCCGAGGGCATGATCCTGGGTCGGCTGTGCCAGCCGCTGGTGCATTGGCTAGAGGTTCGCCCAGAATTTGCCAACTACGCAGCAGCCCTGGCCCGCCACCTGTGTGTGGCCCTGCTGCAGCGCTTGGAGCAGTGGCCGGCGCGGGCGCGGCTGGTCGGTCTGCGCCGGCAGTTGCCGTGGCTTTGGCAGTACTTGGCGCGCCACGCTCCCTTGACGGCTGGTCTCTTGCTAGAGCGCTGCGATGGCCTGCTTGAAGAAGCCGGTCTCGCTGAAGAAGTGCTGAGCGCCGCTCAAGAAGTCCTTGCGGTCACCGAACAAGGCGACCCGGCCCAAGCGCAGGTGCTGTTGCCGCTGGCGCGCGCAAGTCGCGCTTTGCACCAAGGCGAGCTGGCCGATGCGTGGCTGACCCAGGCCCGCCAGCAGCTGCGCTTTGCGCCGTGTGCCCTGGGGGACCAGCCGCGGCCGTGCCGGTCGCGCTATGCCGATGCCGCCGCGACCCAGGCGCTGGACCTGGACGCCTGGCTGGCCAGCGCCGATCCCGTGGAAGTGCCTATGGACGCTGCCCCGGCCGATGTCGACCCGGCGCTGGGCGACCGCTGGCTGGTGGCGCGGGCGCTGTTGCTTCAGCCGCTGCCGACCCGCGCTGAGCGCCAGGCCTTTTGCGCGATCGAGCAGGCCTTGCAGCAGCGCGGCCGCGGCATGCCGGTCATGGCCTGGCAGCTGCTGGAGCCGCATGTCCCAGTGTTGCAGCGCCTGCCGCGGCTCGACGACCAGGCGCGGGCGCTGAGCACTGCGGCGCAGGTGCGCCAAGATGTGGGCCAGTACGCCGAAGCGGCTGAATTATTTGGGCAGGAGGCGGATCTGTGGCGCCGCTGTGAGCAGGCCCTGGCCGAAGCGCTGGCCCTGCACCGGCAGGCCCTGGCGCTGGCCGCCGGTGGGGCGACCCGGCTGGCGCTGGCCGCCGATCAGCGCAGCCGCCAAGCCCTGCAGCGCTGGCAGCGCATCGGCGACAGCGGCGAGCTGCGCCAGCTGGCCCGCGCCCAGGTGATGCTGGGGCAGGCGCTGGCCCTGCGCGGAGACACCGAGGAAGCGCGCGAAAGTCTGCATCGCGCAGTCGAGTTGTGCCGAAAAATTGAAGCTGGTCCCGAGGATCCGACGCTGCAAGCCGCCCTGCTGGAGCTGCAGCGCCTGGCCGACGGCTGAGGGCATTGGGTCCGCGAAGCGGCTTGGCGGCGACGCCCCGACAAGAACAGGCCGATGGACGGGTTCTTGCCGGGGCCCGAGGTCGCACAGAGGGCACTGCCGCCCGAGCAGCCGCCAACCCATTAGGGTCTTTGGGTTGTGGACTACTTGGCCATGTTGGCGGGGCCACCGGCCTTGAGGCAGTCCGACATGAACTGCTTGTGCTCGGCGCCCTTCTTGCCCTTGCTGGCCGTGGCGCAGGCCTTCATGGCGTCCTTGGGTGCCAGCTTCTTGGCATCGGCGGCGGGGGCGGCTGCGGCAGCAGGGGCCTTGGCTTCGGCGGCCGGGGCGGCCTTGAGGCACTCAGACATGAACTTCTTGCGGTCTTCGCCCTTGAGCGCTTTGGCGGTGGCCTGCTTGTTGCAATCGCCCATCTTGTTCTGCTGGGCGGTGGGCGCGGCGAAGGCGCTGGCGGCCGACAGGAGAAATGCGCTGGAGATCAAAAGGGAAACAAACTTCATGGTGGTCCTATTTGTGCGGGTGGAGGTTGGGGTTGCGGCTCAACGCCGATCCTGGGGGCCGGGTTGCTCCCGGTGGTTGTTCACGGACTCTGGGTACTTCTGCTAGGGCCATTTGTTCCAGCGAACCTTGGTCCGTTGGGAACCCAGCGCGGACTTGGGGTTTGAGGTCCTAGTGTACCCGTCTGATCTGGCGCCGCAACTCAGGGTGGCAGGCTGCTACCCCTGCGCCGCATCGCTCAACGCCAGGGCCGGCTGATTTGTTCACGGTGCTTGCGCCGGCTGGCTGGTCGGCGGACAATAGCGCCATGAAGATCGCCTTTCGTCGCCAAATCTGTTTGGCAATTATGATCTTACCTTCGTTGGCAGCCTTTCCTGGGTGTTCTCCGCCGCCTTCCGTCGCCAGCATTGAAGGGCGGATGTGCAGCCAGTCGGGCAGCCAAGCCTGCTCTACCGAGCCGGGATCTCCGCGTGCGGTGTGCAACGGTTTCAACTGGCAAATTGTGGAGCACTGTGGCGCGCAGGGCTGCAACACCATGCAAACTTCTGGGAACATCGTGGCCTATTGCGGCTCCACCCCGCCCGCCACCACAGCGGACGTCAACGGCGGCGACCAGTGGCAGGCCAAGGCCGATGGGACCTCCAGCGGCCAACCGGATGCGGGCAGCACAGCGGCGACGCCGGTCCCCTGCGATGGCTGGCAGTGCGCCGCCGGGCTGGTGTGCAGCGGCACTGGTGGCTGCGAAGCCCCTGGCTGCCTGCCGGCGTGCGGCGCAGGGCAGCGTTGTGTTGGCCAGCCGATCCAAGCCTGCCAGGAGTACTGCGGCGGCCTGTGCTATGAGAGCCAGTGGTGTGTACCTGGCCTCCAAGAAGTCTCCGGGTCTTGCGCCGCCATGCCGTGCAAGGCGCCGGTGTTGACCCCAGCTACCTACGTCGCCACCGAAGTCGTCTTGGCAGAAGGGGCCAGCGCCGTGGCCGCCCACTGCAAGGACCCAGCGACGGGCTACAGCTTGGCAGGCGCAACGGGCACAGTCAGCCAGATGGGCCTGGTCTTTGGCGATCTGCAGAATCCCACCCAGGTGGCGGTCCAGTCTGGGCTGCAGACCGTGGCCCTGACGGCCAACGGCGACGGCTGGTCCTGGCTGACCGCGCGGCGGCAGTCGGGGGCGCCCTGTGGCAGCGGCGCCTGCCCCATCATCGCCAGCAAGTACGACAATTTGGACAACGTGGCAGTGCCCAACGGCAGTTGCCTACTGCGGTCGCGCACCACTTCGACGGGCGAGGCTCACCCCTGGCCCCTGTCTTTGCGCAATGAGTTCAACCGCTACGACCTGCTGCTGCGCCGACCGACCGTGCAGATGGCGGTGGACCACAGCGAGGCCTGGGTCTGCGGCGCGGTCACCCTGGAATCG